>JAPLVX010000035.1:0-8381 GCA_026396945.1 Candidatus Falkowiibacteriota bacterium | reverse complement strand
GACGAAAGTCTTCCAATAAAAATAAATTTTGCGCATGGCCTAAATGCAAGGCCGTAAAAGTCGGATCAAGCCCAATATAAAAACGGAGTTTGTCGCCGCTTAGCAAACGCTTTTTGAACTCTTCTTTAGACGGTAAAATTTCTTTGATAACCCCGCGTTCTAAAATTTCCTTGATTTGCGCCTCTTGTGTTTTGGACATATGAAAATGATTAATAAATTCTCTTAATCTTTAAAGATTATGACATAATTGCCTAAGGAAATCAACTAATTCTAGTAAACCTGGCTTCAGGTTTTAAAAAAGAAGCGCTTTGGGGTTACGCTTCTTTTTTAATATTTCAATCTTTATATTTTAATGATTTTAAACTTTGGTCACTTCTAAATTGGCGTTCGTCTTGCCGTAATCATCTCGGAGTTGTTTGCCCCGATAACCGGTTCCAGCTGGAATTAAACAACCGATAATAACATTTTCTTTCAAGCCTTCAAGATAATCAATCTTGCCATTAACCGCGGCTTCAATTAGAACGCGGGAGGTTTCTTGGAAGGAGGCGGCCGACAAGAAACTATCAGTCGTTAAAGAGGCCTTGGTAATACCTAGTAATAGGCGCTCAGTCTTAGCCTTGTCTTTAGTTAAGGCATCAGCCACGCTTAAAACTTCTTCTTCAACTGTTTCGCCCGGTAATAAGCCGGTGTCTCCAGGATCCTTAATCAAATAACGGGAAAACATTTGGCGGGCGATAATTTCTACATGCTTATCATTTAAGGGTTGCCCCTGGGAGGAATAGACGTACTGAATTTCCCGAATAATATATTTCTGCGTTTCTAAACGGCCCTTTAATTTATATAATTCCCTCAGATCTAAACTGCCTTCGGTCAATTGTTGGCCCTTCTCAATCGTTTCGCTGTCTTTGACTAAAAGCATGGTCCCTTTCAAGATTGAAAATTCTTTTACTTTTTCCACTTCCTTGGAAAGCTTAATAAATTTATCGCTGACTTCAATTGCACCGGCGGTTTTTGCTTTAACCAATTCACCGCCGACTTTGAATAAATCAGCGCCCTTGGCAACTTTGTCGCCGGTCTTAACCAAAACCTTAAGTTCAATCTTACTTTTTGTTTTAGCGGTCACGCCACCAGCCAATTTGATTTCATTAATTTTTTCGGAGAAATAATATTTGTCAGAATCTTTACCTTTATAATAAATACTCAAAACCTTGGCTTGCGGATTATTTACTAAAATATCTTGGCCGTCTTCGCCCTTAATAGTCTTTTGCGCGAACTCAATTTTAATCCGACCCGCGACGTCAGACATTAAAGCTTTCTTCTTCGGCGGTCGCGCTTCAAAAATTTCTTCAACTCTTGGTAAACCCTGGGTAATATCATCTTGACCGGCCACCCCACCCGTATGGAAGGTTCTCATCGTTAACTGCGTGCCTGGTTCGCCGATTGACTGCGCGGCGATAATACCAACGGTCGCGCCGAGTTTAACGGTTTTGTTATAAGCCAAATCATAACCATAACATTTAGCACAAACACCTTTGTGCAATTTGCAGCTCAGAACCGATCGAATAATAATATCGGAAAAATCTTTAGTCTTTAAAGTTTTGACAGTTGATTCAATTAATAGCTCGCCGGCCTTCAATAAAAGCTTGCCTTTATTATCCAATAAATCTTGGGCTAAATAGCGACCAGTGATTTTCTTGAAGAAATCATCACCATTTTTCTCTGATTCTTGGCGATTAAATAATAAGCCCTCATGATCGCCGCAATCATCGCTGGAAATTATTACATCCTGAGACACGTCTACTAAACGACGGGTTAAATAACCGGCATTAGCGGTTCGGAGCGCCGTATCGGATAAACCTTTGCGCACACCATGAGTGGAAATAAAATATTCCAAAACACCAAAACCTTTTTTAAAGTTACCCTTAACCGGCAATTCAATAATGGCGCCGGACGGTGAAGTGACTAGCCCTTTCATGCCTAAAATCTGCACCGGCTGAGCCCAAGAACCGCGCGCGCCCGAGTCAATCATCGAGAATACCGGCAAAACATCAATTAAACCTTTTTTGCAGATATCGGCAATCTTATCTTTAGTATTAGTCCATTCTTCAATTACTTTAGCGTAGCGTTCACTCTCGGTTAATAAACCCTCTTCATATTGATCTTGAATCAAATCAACTTTTTTATTGGCGGCGTCAATCAACAAATCTTTTTCTTTTAATTCCGGCAAGTCGCCAAAACCCCAAGACAGACCGGACTTAGTAATAAAGGCAAAACTTTTATTTTTCAAGTTATCAATAAATTTAACAGTCGCTTCTTCGCCATAAACATGCAGGCAGTCCTTAATTAAATCTTTTAATTTGCTTTTCCCCACCACATCATTTATATAACGCAATTTCTCCGGCAGAATTAAATTGAAAATAACGCGGCCGACCGTGGTTCGAATCAAATCGCCATTATTAAATTTAATTCGGATCGGTTCGTGCAAATCAATGCAATTACTCTCATAAGCTAATAAAGCTTCGTCTTCACCGTAAAAACTGCGCAGCTCCTGGTCGGTTTTGTCAACGGTCTTCTTGTCTTCCAGGGTCATATAATAAGTTCCCCAAACAATATCTTGATTCGGGGCCACGACCGGATCACCGGTGGCTGGTTTTAATAGATTATGAGATGACAACATTAGATCGCGCGCTTCCGCCCGCGCCTCAATTGTTAAGGGCACATGAACGGCCATTTGGTCGCTGTACAAACGAGTGGGTGAATCTGAATTGCCTTACCTTCAATTAAGATCGGTTTAAAGGCCTGGATACCTAAGCGATGCAGAGTCGGCGCCCGATTTAACAAAACATAAGAACCCTTAACTATTTCTTCTAAAATATCAAAAACTTCATCATGTCCGGCTTCAATATAACGGGAAGCACTCCGAACATTATGAACAATTTCTCTTTTAATTAATTGGCTGATGATAAAAGGTTTGAATAATTCCAAAGCCATTATCTTCGGCAAACCGCATTGATCTAAATTCAATTTCGGGTTGACCACGATGACGGAACGGCCGGAATAATCGACCCGTTTGCCTAATAAGTTCTGACGAAAACGGCCCTGTTTCCCTTTTAAGGCGTCGGCCAATGATTTCAATTGTCGTTTTTGACCGGTCGAAGCGGTCACGGTTTTCGTATGGCGAGCCGAATTATCGATTAAGGCATCAACTGCTTCTTGCAACATTCTTTTTTCGTTGCGACAAATAACCTCCGGGGCATTAAGCTCAATCAATTGCTTTAAACGATTATTGCGGTTAATAACCCGACGATATAAATCATTCAAATCGGAGGCGGCAAAACGACCACCATCAAGCGCCACCATCGGCCGTAAGTCCGGCGGGACGACGGGTAAAGTATTTAAAATCATCCATTCCGGACGAATATTATTATTATTAAAACTCTTAAGTAATTTTAAACGTTTAGTTAATTTATCTTTTTTCGATTCAATCGCATCAACTAATTTTTCACTTACTTTCTTAATACTGCGCTCTAAGTCAATTTTTGAAAGGAGATAACGAATCGCTTCAGCTCCAATCCCGGCTTCAAAGATGTGGCCGAATTTCAAGCTTAAAGTTTGGTATTGATTTTCCGATAAAATTAACAGAGGTTTTAAATCTTTTAATTCTTTTTGGGCAATCGCTAAATCTTCATCAAGTTGGCTCAATTTTTCTTCTTTAATTTTTAAAACATCTTTGAGGCCATGACCTTTGATCTCCTTTTCGGCCTTGCCTTCTTTTTCCTTGAGAGTCTTAACGGCGTTATTAAAATCATTTTCAATGCTTTTCTTTTTTGATTTATATTCTTGCTTAATCTGTTCAATGGTCGATTCTTTTAAATTTTCATCCACTTCGGTAATTATAAAACTGGCGAAGTAAATAACTTTTTCCAGTGATTGAATCCCTAAATTTAAAAGTAAACCGATTTTTGAAGATAGACCGCGCAAAAACCAAATATGAGAACAAGGGATTTGTAAATTGATATGGCCCATGCGCTCCCGGCGAACCACACTCCGAGTTACTTCCACCCCGCACTTATCGCAAATAATTCCTTTATAACGAATTTTTTTATATTTGCCGCAGGCGCACTCCCAGTCTTTTACCGGACCAAAAATCTTCTCGCAGAAAAGACCGTCTTTCTCCGGTTTTTGGGTGCGATAATTAATGGTTTCGGGACGCAAAACTTCGCCCTTGCTCCAGCCTAAGATATCTTCAGGCGAGGCGAGTTTTAAACGAATGGCATCGAAGTCGCTGGTTTTTATAGGATTAAGCATATATTTATTTGAACTATTTATCTTAATTTACCCTTCAATTAACTAATGACTAGAAATAATTTTTAGGATTAGAAACCTTCTTTGTCGATTTTCTCGATGACGTCACCCGTTACTATAATCGGCGGCTTGTCATAATCATATTTGCTGTCTTTCTTCCGGGGCCAATCAAGCGTTAAATCTTCCTTGCTTGGTTCGGGCGTTGGCGTACCACCTAAAAGTTCAACGTCTAGGCATAGTCCTTTTAATTCCCGGATTAAAACATTAAAAGATTCCGGCACGTTTAATTTTTCAATTGTTTCACCTTTAATAATTGATTCATAAGCTTTGCTCCGCCCCGTAACGTCATCAGATTTAATGGTTAGTATTTCTTGTAAGGTGTGGGCGGCACCATAGCCTTCTAAAGCCCAAACCTCCATTTCGCCAAATCTCTGGCCGCCAAATTGCGCTTTACCGCCCAAGGGTTGCTGGGTAATTAAAGAGTAAGGTCCGATTGAACGTTGATGAATTTTATCTTCAACCATGTGATTTAATTTCAAAACATATTTATAGCCAACGGTAATCTTATGATCGTAAGCTTCGCCGGTCTTCCCGTTATATAAAACGACTTTACCGTCTTCCGGCAAACCAGCTTTAATAAGCTCAGCTCTAATCTGATCTTCGGTGATACCGTTTAAGGCCGGGGTAGCCACGCGATAACCTAATTTTTGGGCGGCAAAGCCTAAATGAGTTTCGAGCAATTGGCCTAAATTCATCCGAGAAATAATACCCAGCGGGGATAAAATAATATCGATTGCCGTACCGTCGGCCATATAAGGCATATCTTCAATCGGTACCACTTTAGAAATAACCCCTTTATTACCGTGACGACCGGACATCTTGTCGCCGACCTGGATTTTTCTTAGATTAGCGACCGCGACTTGAATGGATTGTAAAACTCCGGCCGATAGCTTATCGCCTTCTTCGCGGGAGAAGACTTTTACATCCACCACTTTACCGTGTTCACCGTGCTCTAAATATAAAGAGGAGTCACGAACATCCTTGGCCTTTTCGCCAAAAATCGCCCGTAATAATTTTTCCTCGGCCGATAAGGTCGTTTCTCCTTTCGGGGTAATTTTTCCGACCAAAATATCGCCCGAAGAAACTTCGGCGCCAATGCGGATAATTCCATCTTCATCTAAATTTTTTAATTTTTCTTCACTGATGTTCGGAATATCGTTAGTAATTACTTCGGGACCGAGCTTGGTATCGCGGACATCAATCGTATAATTTTCAATATGAATTGAGGAATAGACATCTTCTTTCACTAAGCGGTCGGAAATAATCACCGCGTCTTCATAATTGAAACCTTCCCAAGTCATAAAAGCGACCAAGACATTTCGACCTAAAGATAATTCGCCGTTGGCAATCGCCGGCCCGTCGCTCATTACTTGCCCGACCTTGACCTTATCACCAACCTCCATAATCGGATGCTGATTAATACAGGTGGAGGAATTAGAACGTAAAAATTTATTTAAAACATATTTGCTGATTTGACCCTTTTTGCCAGTAACCTCAATTATGGCCGAATCGGCCCGAGTCACTTCGCCATCTTCACGAGCGATAATAACATGGCCGCTGTCACGCGCCGCCCGTGCTTCCACGCCGGTGCCGACAATCGGCGCTTCGCTTTTAATTAAAGGCACGGCCTGACGCTGCATGTTTGTCCCCATTAAAGATCTCTGACCGTCGTTATGTTCCATGAACGGGATCAAGCTGGTAGCAATCGAAATGATTTGATTAGCAGCCACGCCGACTAAATCAATTTTTTGCACATCTTCAACTGACGGCGCCCCATATTTTCTGACCTCATGTTTATGAACTAAGAAGAGACCATTATCATCCATCGGGATAGTCGCATCGGCCGTAATATATTTTTCTTCTTCAAAGGCATCAATATAAATTACTTCATTGGTTACGCGGCTACCGTTTTTCTCGTGAACAACTTTGCGGTAAGGCGCTTCTAAAAAGCCATAGCTATTTAAACGGGAAAAGCTGGCCAAATGGCCGACCAGACCGATATTCGGACCTTCCGGAGTAGCAATCGGGCAAATGCGACCGTAGTGGGTAGAGTGCACATCGCGGACATCAAAACCAGCGCGTTCGCGAGCCAAGCCGCCCGGACCCATGGCTGATAAACGACGCTTATGCTCTAATTCAGCCAACGGATTAGTCTGATCCATGAACTGCGATAATTGCGAAGACATGAAAAATTCTTTCACGACTCCGATCACCGGTCGGGCATTAATCAATTTAGCCGGAGACAAAGTCGCGATATCAGTCGTCGACATCCGATCTTTAATAATGCGCTCCATTCTCGCCAAACCAACGCGAAAACGATTTTGAATCAAGCCGCCGATCGCGCGCACGCGTCGATTGCCCAAGTGATCAATATCATCTTCCGCTTCTTTGGTAATATTTAATCTAATAACCTCTTTCATAAGTCTTCTTTTCTTAAAACGCGGTTCTCTTTCTTGTTAGCTAAATCTAAACCAAAGCGACGGTTTAATTTATAGCGTCCGACGCGACCAAAATCATAACGATCAAAGCGGAAAAACATTGAATAAATCAATTGACGGGCATTTTCTACGGAAGCTAAATCGCCCGGACGAATCCGTTTATAAACTTCCTGTAAACCCTCGGCTTCATCCTTGGCGGCATCTTTGGAAATTGTGGCGTCAATGTAAGTTTCCTCCTCTTTGCTTTTGACTAGATCAACTTCTTTAAACAAAGCTCTAATTTCATCATCGTTAACATAACCAAAGGCGCGTAATAAAGAGGTGACGGCCACTTTGCGTTTGCGGTCGATTCTTACCCAAATAACTTTATTAGAATCAGTTTCAATCTCTAACCAAGCGCCACGGTTCGGAATAATTTTTGCCCCATAGCATTTTTTACCTTTAACGAATTCGGCCGTAAACATAACACCAGCCGAACGAATTAGCTGTGAGACCACGACTCTTTCGATGCCATTAATAACGAAAGTGCCTTTATCAGTCATCAATGGAAAATCGCCTAAATAAACTTCTTGAGTATTGGCGGCCCCGGTTTTTTTATTTAATAATTTAGTCTTTACTCTTAAGGGCGCTTCATAAGTGATATTTTTTTCTCGACTCTCAACTTCGGTAAATTTTGGTTCATCAAGATAATAATCTTCAAAGTATAATTCTAGGTCTCGGCCGATGAAATCAGTCACCGGATTTATTTCATCAAATAGTTCGGCCAAGCCTTCCTTTAAAAACCATTGATATGAATCTTTTTGAATTTCAATAAGTTCCGGCATCGCGATGACTTCCTTCGACTCCTTGAAGAAACGTCGCGCTTCGGTTTTATTACCGTCGTGTTTAAGATTAGGCATAAATTTATATTAATTGAAAATTTATAGGTTAAGAAAGAGTTTTTAAAAAATTATACTGGGCTAGTAATTTGGGTCTAAAGCAAACGTAAAAATGGTCTAAAGAAAACTTAAGCCAGGCGAACTTTGGGGAACAAAATAAAACTTAAAGACTGAGGTTTCAGTAACAAACAAAAAATCTCAAGCCTAGTGGTTGAGTTAAAATAAAGATATTAAGTTAATTTAAGTTTTTGGCGCCCACTTTTTTAAAGTAATTATTTAAAAAAGAATATTTTACTAATATAACAAAAAAAATGGCATAGCTAAAATACAAAAAATTAAGCTTTTAGTGCCGCTTTATCCATTTTCTTATTTAATAATAGTTGTCTAAGTAATAATATTATATTATCGGGAAGATGTCAAGCACAGTTTATCCACCCAAGTCAAGCGGTCTTTTCCACAAGCTCGGCCAGCTCTTCCCTGGCCACCCGGCGGTCATCCCAGGGAATCTTTTCGCCACCCGCCACACAAATATATTGCTCCGCGCCTTTGCCACTAATTAAAACCAAATCTTTGGCTTGGGCGATAGCCAAGGCGTATTTAATGGCGGCGCGTCGGTCTAAAATTTTAAATAAATTTGTCTCCAATTCTTTGCCGTTCTCTTCGGCGCCGAGGGCGACCTGTTCCATAATAGATAAAGGGT
>JAPLVX010000099.1:5369-8091 GCA_026396945.1 Candidatus Falkowiibacteriota bacterium | reverse complement strand
TGGTAGCAAGAAAAAGGCTGTCGATAAGTCTATTTTTGCCACTTGCGCGTCCGATTCTTTTAAATGGGAGTTTACCGTTAGCAATAAGCTTGATTTAACTCCACCGCAAATAACCGGGGTTTTTCCGGCGCCGGATGATTCTACCGACACGATTGAGCAATCATCATTCTTAGCAGCGGCGAGTGGCGGAATCGGCGTAATAAACCAGGGACCTCAGAACTATAAAGAGGCGACTATAACTGACCCCGTCCCCGGCACTGGTTCTCCAGAGATTGACTCATCAATGATTGAAGATTACCACGGTCAAGATAAAATTTTTCGAGTGGTTATTGATGCCAGTGATTTGAAAGCTAAATTATATAGGGGCTTTACTTTGTTGGGTTCGGCAGATTTTTTTAATAAAAAAATAACTTTTCCGCATTATTTTAGTTTTACTTTAAAAACCGATCCTAGCTCCGGCAATTCTTGGGATATTACCGTTGATCCCGAACGACTCGCTAGCACCTTAACGGTTGGCCAGACAGTTTACACTTTTTCCGATAATAATAATGGTAATAATATTTTGATTGGTGGCACACCAGAGGAAACCGCGGCCAATATTTCCGACAAACTAAATGGTTCGACTATATTAAATGGTAATTCTGAGGTTAAATCACTCAAATCCACGCCGGATTGGAAATTCGCTGTCGAGGCCAGGGTAGCTGGCGCCGCCGGTAACAATATCGTTTTAGACACGAATACCCCCTATTCTATCAGTGTTCCTCAGAACGCCAAATTAAGCGGTGGTTCGGATGGTAATTCGGAAGTGAAGATTATTGGCAAGAAAGACCAACCGCGTAACTCCGTAATCCAAATTAATTTTGATGAGCCAATTAATCCGATGACAATTTCCGGCTCCGCCACTGACCTAAAAGAGTATTTGCAAGTTTATAATAAAGAGGCGGGTCAAGACAAAGTTGATGGCCACGCCTGTACGGGGAATAACGAGTGTCTATCGTTTAAATGCAATGCCGACAAGTGCGTGGGGGATTTCTTGGCGGGCAAGTTCGTGCCGGCCAGTAATTACAAAACCGTTGAATTCATTTCGGATAATGAGTGCGGGATGAACGGCTGCGGCGAGAAAATTTATTGTTTGCCGGCCAATAGTAATATCGGGGTCATGGTTAATGCGGCAGATTTATTTAAATGTACTGACGATAAAAAATGTTCTGGCTTTGGGTCTTATAAGTGCTTAGATGATAATTTACTCAGTCATAAGACTTGTCAAACAAATATTAAGGATACTAGGAGAAATTACCCCCTATTTGATATTAATAGTAGCAAAAAGGGTTTAACTGATTTGGCCAATAATTCTTTAGATGGCAACGGTGACGGCTATGCCGATGGGCCCGGCCCGAAGCCATTCTTAGCTAATGATCCGAAAAGCCCCGACTCTATTGGCGATAATTATTTTTGGTCATTCTGGATAAATAATCAACTTCTTATCAACTCCCCCAAAATTTTATCGCTAGTTCCTAATCAGGGGGCGTCTACGACTGCCACTCCTTTCAATATTTTAATGATGGCCAGTACGATCAAAACCGGCAGTGAAGTTAAAGTGGTTGATTTTGGAAATGGGCCAGAATCAGTAACCCATAAATTCTTAAATGTCTGGAGCCAAACTCCCCAACCCTTGGGTTATTGGGCGGAGTCTAATAATAAGGATGCGGCCGTTAATGGTTTGCTCTTGGATGGCTGGCCAGATTTAACCGATATTTATATTAAGCATTCTAATTTTGGCGAGTCAATTACTTATAACGCTCAGGCCGGCTCAGGCTTAAAAGATATCTACCAAAATTGTTTCAAGCCGAGCTCCGGCCCCGGTTTAAACGGCGTCGATTGTAACGCTAGCGATGGGGATCCTTCTTGTTGTTTCGGAGTTGCCACGAGCTCTATTTCTACGACCTCCGGTAAGAAGTTTTAAATAATTTTAAATATACCTCTGTGTTAAGAAAAAATTGGCAAAAATTTTTGATTTTAATTTTAATATTTTTTGGCTTAGCGGTCGTGGTTAAATTAGCCGGGGCGCAGATTGATGCGGGCACGGAAGTTATTAATAGTACTATTCAGCTAGGGAGTGACGACCCCAGGGCGATCGCGGCTCGCGTTATTAACATCGCTTTGCTGTTTTTGGGAGCGATTGCGGTCGGGATTGTTTTGCTGGCCGGTTTTAAATGGATGACGAGCGAAGGAGACGAAAAAAAAGTTGAGGAGGCTAAGAAATTATTGCGTAACGGAGTTATTGGTTTAATGATCATTTTAGCTTCTTGGGGAATCGCCAGTTTTATTTTAAATAAACTAATTGCGGCCACGGGTAATGGTCAGGACAATAGCGTTTGCGGGACTTCCTGCCCCTGTGGCGGCACCTGGGAATGTGATTCTGACGGCAATCGCACTTGTGTCGGTGGCGGCAATTGTGGTTTTAAGGGTTCGGAACAATGCACCCATGATATTCTTGGCGATCCAGGTTGTCAGGACGGAACCTGTGCTGAAGGCTACACTTGTGATTCGGCTTGTTATTGTCAAGCGCAGGGTACTTTGCATGAGGCTTGCAATTCTAGTCCCGATCCAAGTCAATGTACGCCGGAAGAGAATAAATGCGGACCTTATTTAACTTGCGACGTTAACGCTTGCACTTGTGAAGGGGCGCCAGTCATTACTGAAATTAGTCCGGCTGGAGGTT
>JAPLVX010000099.1:0-5362 GCA_026396945.1 Candidatus Falkowiibacteriota bacterium | reverse complement strand
GCTGGAGGTTTTTGTAACGATAGTCTGGATACTCCTTGCGAAAATGATAGCGATTGTGGGTCGGGCACTTGCAACCTTATTAATCCGAACGGGGCCGCGAAAAATTTCATTACTATTTATGGTTATAATTTTGGTGAGCAGACAGCTGGTAATGAAGTTTATTTTGTTAATAGCGCTGGTCAAGATAATTAATAGGTCAATAAATTTTATTCCAATAAATGGAGCGATAATGCCACCCAGTCCATAGATGAAAAGATTTCTGCGAAGCAAAGCGCTTGCTCCAATGGGTTTGTAAGCCACCCCTTTTAAAGCCAATGGAATTAGCCGCCCCGGTTTATGCAGTCTGAGCCCGGTGACGGTTGATAGCGGCGACCTTAGTTATAACGGTATTAATTTACTTGATACTGATCCTTATTTTGGCAGTTATTCTACTAGTACTAAGGGCGTAGCTAAGGCCGGCGCTATTCCCGACTCTCAAGATTCTGTTACCGTCCCCGATTTAAAAACCGGCAAAACCAATCTTTTTGTTAAAAAGAGCGATAGTATTTTAAAAAGTAATTATCTTAAATTTGAGAAATTTAATAAACGAGTCAATAGTTTCTTTATTTCCGGTTTCGAACCGCTGACGGGTAATACCGGGCAATATGTAACTATTTATGGCCAGGGTTTCGGCCGAATTAGGGGGACAAGTGGGGTTTATTTTGAATCGAGTACTGGGACCTCAACCGTAGCTAATTACGAATTTCCTAAAGTTTGCGCTGATTCAATTTGGAGTAATGAGCAAATAATTGTTAAGGTCCCGGCTGGCCTTAAAAACGGGGATTATACTTTAAAAATAAAATTTGCTGATGGTAAAGAATTGAGCAGCAAAGATTTATCGCCGCCTAATAATGTTTTTGTTTTTGATGAGCTGGCGGTTTTATCGCCTGGCTTATGCAAAATGTTGCCGATTCGCGGTCAAGTAAATACCCCGGTAACTTTATGGGGTGAATATTTTGGGGTGACCGGGAGTAATGGGAAAACTTTGTTTTATAGTGAAATCGCCACTACTTCTGAAATCAAGACTGCAGTCGCCGATACTAAAGCCCAGCAGATTGACACTGGGGTACCGGCTTCAACCGCCTCTGGGCCGGTAGTAGTTCAGAAAAATGGCACCAATAGTAATCCTTTAAATTTTGCTGTTGGCGAATGCAAGGATGACACTGAGTGCGGTTCGCAAATATGCTGTCCTAACGGAACTTATAAAAAGGGGCGTTGTGTTGATAAAATAAGTGAATGTTCTAGTAGTTCTAAAAACTCCGTGTTTGAGTGGAATTTTAATACTAATTATTCGCCTTTAAACTATAGCTGTAATGGTTGGGCGCAAGCGACCGGCGCCTGTCAAACCGGGGCAACTTGCCCTAATGTCCCGGGCCAATGTTCACCTTTTAATTTAGCCCCGGTTTCTAACGGAAGCTGCTGTTCGACTGGCTTTACTTATAATGAAACAGCCGGGAAATGTTCAAAAGATAGCAGTGGCTGTGATTTATCTTTTAAAACCACCAAAGATTCATTGGTTTCTTGCCAAAAATTTCCCA
Source organism: Candidatus Falkowiibacteriota bacterium (assembly GCA_026396945.1). Classification (GTDB taxonomy): domain Bacteria; phylum Patescibacteriota; class Patescibacteriia; order Patescibacteriales; family UBA12465; genus JAPLVX01. The sequence goes on along the minus strand of JAPLVX010000099.1, from coordinate 3,785 downwards.
GCGGTTTTCTCCACTGGTCAGTGACCAGTGCTAACGCGCCCATACTTCCGGCTGATATTAAGCCTGGCAGTTTAAAAACTATTGTTTGGATTAATTCGGGAAATGGTAAATATACGGACAGTCAGGAATCTCATGACACCTGTTCGGTCTGCGGTGATGACGAGTCTTGTTTCGATAATCTGGCGCCAAATAATTTAAGCGGCAAAGGCATTTGTACTAAAGCCAGCGACTGTCCGGGCGGCTCAAGCTGTAAAAGTGATGGCAGTAATAGTTTCCAGTGTTACGAACAAGCAACTTGCCAATGTTGTTGTGAAAAAGGTAAGGATAAACGTGATTGTTGCGCTGGTTTAACTTGTGCTGGTGCTTGCGGTAGCAATACTGAGCCTGATGGAGGTACCCTTGGTCGTTGCTCTGGTTGCGCTAACGCCGGCACTTCTCCAGCAGAACATGATGCCGCCTGTAATTGTTCCGGTCATAGCGGCCAGTACTGCGAAACTGGTGATAGAAATTTTCCCACTGGTTATTGCGCTGATTGTACTAGTTTAGCATCAGATACTTGCGACACTCATTCTTCGGTTTGTTGTACTGATTCGCAAAAGGCTAATACTTGTCGCGGCGGTGATACGATAGGTTCTATTATCCAAGCCACTCCGGCCAATACCTTTTGCGCTTATTATGACTGTCAGGCGGCGCCAAATCAAGATACCTGTGATGGTGCTAATCCATTAGCCAATGGCGTTTACTCGAGTCAAGAAATTTGCGGCCAAGCTTGTAAGGATAATCCTGGTAGCAACCATTGCTCGAAAATATTCGATGAGACCACTTGTAAAGATCCTGATGATAATTGTTGTTGGGATAAGAAGAACAATAAATGTCTGGGGGGCGAAGAAACGATTCGTGACGATTCGACCAATGATGGCTATTGTGCTTATTATAATTGTCCGACCTGTGATGCCGCCTCAGCCTCGGGCTCTTATTTGGGCCAAGCGAGTTGTGAAAAAAATTGTAGCAATGGCTCTGGGCTTGGTTCAACCTGCGCCGGGGCACAAACTAGTAGCTGCAATAGTTTTGCTTGCGCCTCTCCCTTTTCTTGCCTGGCCGACAATGGTCAGCCCGGATCTAGCGGTGACTGCGGCGCTTGTTGTTGCCAGGTAGGTGCTACCACCGACTCTTGCGCGTCGCTCAATACTAGCCATCCGGAATTAAAATTAAAATGTGAACCTGACCAAGCACCTTGCTCTGGCGCCGATCGCGGTTTATGTTGCGGTTGTTTAGGCGATGATTATTGCGGCAATTCAAATAGCGACGGTTGCGATCTTAATTCCTGCTGCCGAGCACGTCCGGAAATTAGGACCGCCTCAACGACTCCGGCCGAGAGAGCGGATGATGTTTGCCGTAATGCTTTAATTAAAGTCACCTTTAACCAAGCTATGAATGTCGGCAGTCTGACTGGTAATGTTTTGTTATTAGAACGTCACGCCCCGCTTTCATCTTGCCCAGCCGGAACTTTCTTGGCCGATAAAAGTTTATTAGAAAATAATAATAATCAGAATTATTTAGTCCGTTCGTTTAAGAAAATAGCTTATTGGGCGCAGAATATTTTGCAGATTTTTTCAAAGCAAAATTCGGCTCTAGCTTTTGGCACTCCCGTGGACGACGATGTTTACTGTTCAATTCCCGGGGTAGTTAGCAATGAAAAAAACAATGCCGATTCTTTAGTTTTTTCTCCCAGCAAATTATTAGCCGCTAATACCACCTATTATATTATTGTAAAAGGAGACGAGGCCTTGCAAAGCAATTCCGGCGTTTTAAGTTATTGGAATGTCGGTCTTAATGGTCAAGGTTTAAAATACTCACTAGATGACCCCTCGCTTGAAGGTGAGAGCATTAAATTTAACAACTTAAATTACAAAAATTCTTATATTTCAGTTTTCAAGACCCTGCCTGATAATTCAACTAACGCTGGCGTTTGTCTGGTTGACCATGTCCAAATTTCCCCGGCTTCTTATTTATTTCAGACCACCGATTCAGATTTGAGTGAATTTGATTCCGACGCTAATAGTCCTAGTTTTGACAGCAAAAAAGATAATGATAAAGTTTTTAGCGCCTATGCGCAAAGTTCTGATAATCAATATTTAGCGCCAATCCCAACTGTTTATGATTGGGATTGGAATTGGCGGACTGACGACCATAATATTGCTGCTACTTCGACTCCGCCTAACTTGGTTTATAATAAAACCCTGTTGACGGCCGGGGCGGGCGTAAAAGATGCTAGCACTAAAGTTTGGGCTCAGTTGGCCACGAAATCCGGTAGCATTACAATTGGCAACGGGACCGAGGGTTCGGCTCCAGTTTATGTCTTTGTCTGCGCTAACCCCTGGCCGAAAGTTAATTCAGATAATACCTGGAATCCTTGGGCGGATAATAATTGTCAACCGCCGAATTGTCTCAATTATAATTATAAGTTCTATTATTGCCGTGACGCCGGCGGGCCGGGAACAGCTGATGATTTACCGGCGATCAATAATAATCCAGTGACTGTTGGCAAAAGCCCGAGTCTAATTTGTAGTGATGGCGCCGCCGCTTGTCAGCCGCCTCTAACTGATCAAAGTCGTTGCGGCCAAGATAAAAATGGCGATGGTACGCCTGACGGCTTTTGTATCTATAGCATTTTGAAAGAATCATACTTCTTTCGTTCGGCCACTCCGGACATAGTTACTATTACTAGTTTAACGGATGAGCAAGTCAGTGGTACCGTGAAACTACAATGGCGTTCAAAATCCACCTTGATTTATAATAATAATCCCGAGCAATTAGGGGCCTATAAAATTTATTATGGTGTTAGCGGTGGGGCGCAGACAAGCAAGAAAATTAAACCAAATGACCTGAACCTGATTGATAATTCGCCAATCTGCACCGAAGCGACCGGGACTGATGATTATATCTGTTCCTTAATTATTTCCGGTTTAACCGATAATCAGCCCTATAGTTTTCGCATGACCGCTTTAACGGTTGATAATGCGGAAAGTGAATTATCGGACGAAATGCAAGTAACGCCAACTGACAAAAGACAACCCCCAGTCCCCGGCGGCTTTGGCGCTGGTGGCTAAATGGTAGTTAAATTTAAGTAATTTGCCAATATATGCGAGCTAAAAATGCAAAAACCAAACGAGGAAATAAAGAAAAAATTATTTCTCGGTCGCTCAATATTTCTCAATCTACCAAAATAAGCTTGTTGGCTATTTTGATCTTGTCTTTAGGCTTCGGTTTCTTAATGATCCGGGGCACTTTTTATGATACCTCCCTTTCGCAAAATATAAATACTACGGTTTCGGCTAGTAGAAATAAAACCTCGCTGACTTCGAAAGCAATTCTTTCTCCTTTGGGTTTAAGCGCGGCCTTGGCCGCTGGGGGCAAAACTATTAATTTCTTTTGGACGCCTAATGAGCGAACGCAATTTTATCGTCTCTACCATGGCATCAAGCCGGTAGTTTCGGGCGTGCCTCAAGATTTTGGTGAATCCTATGACTCGCAAAACTATGCCACCAGTTTGGAATTTGATTATAGCCAATTAAGCCTGGGCAAACATTATTTTGCTTTAAGCGCCATCGGACTCAATGGTGTTGAAAGCAAACTATCGGACGCGATTGAAATTGATTTGAGCACTTTGAATAAATGTGGTAACGGTTTAGTCGAGCCAGGAAACGCCGAAGTTTGTGACGGCAATACTAAATCTTGCAAAGTGCCCGACTCTGCGTATCGCGGCGCGGCGGCCTGTACGGCTG
>JAPLVX010000043.1 GCA_026396945.1 Candidatus Falkowiibacteriota bacterium | reverse complement strand
GTGCCAGCACCGAAATATAAACCTAGAAATAAGCCGAGAGGCTTGTTTTTTGTTAGGGTTGATTTTAAATCTTAGGTTTGTTAAGATAAATTATTAAATCATTAAAATAAAATCGTAAATTAATAATAAATCAGCAAAAGGAGGTAATAATGATTAGCACTTTAAAAAGTGTCAACGCCAAAACGTTGGCCGAAATAGATGAGGAGAAAAGACTTCGTCGGACCGAGGAAATATTTCTGTTGTTTCCCCTGGGGAGCCAGTTTGATCATTTGATTAAACAGGCCCTGGATGCGCTGGGAGTATTTTGTTTAGTCGTTGACACGAGTCAAATTAAAGCGACTGACGTAGCCACTCTCAATCCTAGGGGGATAATTTTGTCTGGTGGGCCAGCTTCAGTGATTATCAATCCGCCGGCCTTTGACACTAAGATTTTTGACTTAAAAATCCCGGTTTTAGGGATTTGTCTCGGGTTCCAACTTTGGGCGCAACATATCGGTTGCTTAGTGGTTCCGGCTGATAAAAGGGAGTTCGGGACGCACCGTTTAACTTCTTTCAGTGCCTCGGGTTTATTTAAAGACTGTGACTTGCAAATGCCGGTTTTGGAAAACCATGGCGACCGGGTGGAGAAAACAGAAAAAAGTCTTTTTCGCTTTTGCGAAAACCGACAATGCCTCGGTGGCCGCCGCTAAGTATAAACACTTATACGGCGTGCAGTTTCACCCGGAAGTTAGCGAAACTATTCAGGGTCCAAAGATTTTTGCCAATTTTTGGTTTGAAATTTGCGACGCCAACGATTGTTATCCGGCACCGAAAATCGCGCAGCAAAAAATTTCCAAATTACGAAGCAAAATCGCTGGCAAAAATGTTCTGCTGGCAATTTCCGGCGGCTCAGATTCAGCTACCGTAGCTTATCTTTTAAGATATGCAATGTCGGGTCAGAGCGGAGAATTAAGAGGGGTTTATATTCGCGGGATTGATCGTCCGGACGACGAAGCCTTTGTTATGAAATACTTTAACAAGCAAAGCTGGCTTGATTTAAAGATTGTTGACGCCACCGAACAATATCTCGAAGTTTTAAAGGGCCAAATTAGCATGCCAGCTAAACGAGTAGCGATGCGTAGCGTCTACAAGACAATCCTGGAGAACGAAGCCGAATTATTTGGCGCTGATTTCATCGCCCAAGGTACGCTGTACACCGATATTTCGGAAAGCGGATCGGGTTATGATGTTAAGGTAGAAAAGGCGCAAATCAAATTACATCATAATGTTAATCTCGATTTTCGTTATGAGGAATTAATGCCCTTGGCCGATTGCGTCAAAGATTCTGGCCGTAATATTGGTCGTTCAATCGGCGTGCCCGAAAGTTTGCTGGTTCGTCACCCTTTTCCCGGCCCAGGGCTCGTGGTTCGCGTTGAAGGTGAAATCACGGCCGATAAGTTAAGAGTGGCGCGGCAAGTAGATGCAATTTATATTGAAGAATTGCGTCGGCACGATCTCTATCAAGGAGTTTGGCAAGCTGGCGCCGTGGTAACTCAATCGCAGACTACTTGCAATAAAGGTGACGGAGCGGCCAGCGGACCGATCGTGGCTCTTTGGGCGGTTTGGAGCGTTAATGGTTTCACTGCTCAGGCCGCGGAATTACCCATGGATTTTCTGCGTTTGGTGACCCAAAGAATAACCAATGAAGTCCCAGAAGTGGGCGGCGTTGTTTATCGGCTTTCCGACAAACCGCCCACGACAATCGAATGGGGTTAATCTTAAATTGAAAGTCGTATTTAAATCGTATTCAGAAGCTTGGACACCTAAGATGTCCAAGCTCTTTTTATTTAAGATATTCAAGTTGTTTAAGATATTCAAGCCCTTTTTATTAAAGTAGATATTTTTTTATAACTTTGTTAGTATAAATACATGATTAATACTATTTATAACGAAATTATTAAATAATTTTAATAAAACTTAAGTAAGGACATCTAGCCAGTATTTGTATGATAATCAAAGCGATCAAAACTAGAATATTTAAACCACGGGAAAATTTAATTTCTTTTATAGAAAGTTATTGCCCAGTTTTCAAGGAAGCGACTATTTTGGTAGTGACTTCAAAAATTGTCGCTTTGTCCGAAGGAAGGCTAATGAAAGAAACTAAAGACTTGAGCAAGGAAAAAATTATTAGGCAGGAATGTGAGGTGTTTTTGCCAGCTAAGTATGTGAATCTAACAATTCGGGACGGGGTGGTGATGGCTAATGCCGGGGTAGACGAAAGTAATGCCAATGGTTATATTATTTTATTGCCTCGGGACAGTTTCTTAACGGCCGCTAAATTGCGGAATTATTTTATTAAGAAGCATAAATTAAAAAATTTTGGCGTAATTATTACCGATAGCCGCTCCTTGCCGCTAAGAGCCGGAATAAGCGGCGTTGCCTTGGGTTATGCCGGTTTTGTTGGTCTTAAAGATTATCGTCAAGAATTAGATATTTTTGGCCGCCCCTTTCATTTCTCTCGAGTTGATATGGCTGATGGCTTAGCAACGGCCGCTGTTTTAAATATGGGAGAAGGGAATGAACGTCAGCCCTTGGCCTTGATTACTGAGGCGCCAATTAAGTATGTTAATAAAATTAAGCGCCAAGAATTACATATTAAGCTAGAAGAAGATATCTATGGCCCGATTTTTAGAGATTTAAGTAAGAATAATAAAAGAAAAATTAGGAAACGATTAGCTTAGCCTTTAATATTTAGGTTAATATTTGATGGTTAGGATATTGAAAAAGCGCTCTTTTAAGTGAGCGCTTTTATTAATACCGTAGATTAGCAATGGGCTGAACCAATAAGATGAACCGAATTTCGATTTTAAATTTAGTTAGATAGGCCGTTTTGTTTTAAGCCCCTAAAATTTCCCGATAGAGCACGGCTTCGTTTTTTAAGAGAAACTCTGGGGTGAATAGAGTTTTCCATTCTAGCCGGATTTTTTTATTCGAGAAAAGATTTTTCAGGGCTTGATTGTAGATATCTACCTGTCCGGGGCTAATATCCAAGTCACCCGAGACCCGAAGCTTTGCGGCCGGAATGAAATCCTTGATTGAAATTATCTTCTCCGGTGGTAGCTGAGCAGTTTTTCTTAAGAGTACGAAGGCCTCATGAAATGAGCGCGCGATTGAATCTCTGATAAACAATTTAGCCGGACTTGGCTCGAAAACATTAAAACAGGCTAACTGCACGATGCGATAAGCATCTTCATGTCCGAGTCCGCTGTCAGCCAGTTTTGTTTTCAGGAATTCCTTGACCTCACTTGAGGCATAAACACCACGTGATTCATGGATTTCCTGGAGCATATTATCCGGATAAACCTTGAGTCCCTCGAGAACACCGCTTAAAACTTTGAGTGCTTGAACAGTGACATGGAAAAGATCGGCCCAGGCCACTCTTTCAACCGATGATTGTTCAATCGCCCGCTCTTCCCAGGTGATGATATTGTCCGTAATCATATTCATATAGCCCTTGGCCATTCTGAGCAAGCCTTCAAGTTGCTCGGTTCTGATCGTGTTTTTCTTGTGCGGCATAGCCGAGGAGCCCTTCTGTTTTTTCTTGAAAGGTTCCTGTAATATCGGTCGACCACTTCGCGCCGCTAGGCGGATGTCCAAGCCAATTTTATCTATGACAGCTACCAGGTTGCCCAAGCTTTGGGCAATCGGAGCGTATAAAACCCGAGGCATGATTTGGGTTGAGCCATAGAAGGGAATGAAGTCAAGAATTTTTAAAGCTTCAACTTCAATGGCTGGTTCCAGACTGCCATATTTACCAATGGCGCCGGATAATTTTGAATATGACAGATTATCCTGACTATGGACAAAGGCTTCGTCAGCGATTTGAACTTCTTTATACCAGGTCAAATTTTTGGCGCCGAAAGTTTGCATCTCGGCTTCCTGACCATGAGTCCGGGCATTCATAATCGTATAACGATATTCACGTGCCTGTCGAGCCAGTGTTTTGGTCAAATTATTGACCAGCAGCGTTATTACCTCAGTCGCGTCATAGAGGGAACGGGCGAAAGCCGGCTCCTCTGTGTCGTATGAAGTAATATTTTTGTGGAAGTGTTGATGAAGTTCTTTGGGTAAATGACGAACACGCTCATCAATGAACGCATTCAAATCGTGATGGATTTCTTTGTCACGATTTTTCCACCAATCAAGATCAATTGGCGTGTTCAGTAAGATATCGGCTATTTTGTCATAGTCGTCTTCATCCATTAGGCCGAGAATAACCCGCGCCTTCATGACCGCCAATTCAGTGGCTTGCCATAATTCCAGTTTTTTTTGATCGCTAAAAATCTCTTTGATTTTAGGATCCTCATAGCGTTGTACCATATTTTCCTCTGTTTATCTTGGGTTTATAATTTAATTTTTAATGTTCAAACTTAAGAGCTTGATTAATCTTAGATATTAATCTTAGATAATAACTGATTATCAGAGAATCTTATATTTTTAACCCAATTTTGTCAAACTATTATATCGTTGACAAAAACTAAATTTTCGTATTATACTTTCTAATTATCATCGTTGTTTAACATTTTAAAATAAATCAACCATGCTAGTAATCGCTATTATTTTTATTATTTCCGCCCTGATTCTTTATTCTTTATCGATTTGGTCGGAAAAGATTAAAAAGGGTTTAAAATTATGGATGGTAAGAACTTTCGCCTCCGCCTTTGCTTGTGATTTAATTGGAACATCGATGATGTTCTGCCTGGCCTCGGTTAAATTTGAGTGGAACCTGCATAGTATTTGCGGTTACGGCGCCCTGATTATTATGGGTTTGCATTTAGCCTGGGCCCTA
>JAPLVX010000104.1 GCA_026396945.1 Candidatus Falkowiibacteriota bacterium | reverse complement strand
AATATCGCCCTTAATTCTTGGCAGATGAAAGATTTAAAAGTAGAAACCGGGGAAGCTAAAACGAATCATGAACCAGAAACCGCCACCCCGCTGGCTAGTCGCGCTCAACCCAAGGCTCAAGAAAAAATAACTTGGCCAAAAAATAAAATTAAAATTGATATTCCTTTAGAGCTCTTAAATAATAAATTTTCCAAAGCGATTGGGGGCGATACGGCGGCTAATGCCTTAAAGATAAAGAAGACTTTAGAAAATTTTGGGATTGAGGTCGAGATGGGCGAGATTAAAGTTGGGCCGACCGTGACTCAGTATGCCTTTAAGCCGGCCGAGGGAATTAAGTTGTCTCATATTACGACTCTTAATAATGATTTGTCCCTAGCTTTAGCCGCTCACCCCCTGAGAATTGAAGCGCCGATTCCGGGTCAGTCACTGGTCGGAATCGAAGTGCCTAATAAAGCTAAGGCTGAAGATAATGTTTTTAAAACTCGGAAAAGCAATTTAATGATTGCGCTCGGCAAAGATGTGGCCGGCACAGCTTGGTTATATGATGTTTCTCGAATGCCGCATTTACTCGTAGCCGGCGCAACTAATTCCGGCAAATCAGTTTGTTTGAATACGATTATTGTTAGTTTATTATATCAAAATAATCCAGAAGATCTCCGCTTTATCATGGTTGATCCGAAGCGCGGTGTGGAATTGAATTTCTATAATGGCATTCCTCATTTACTGACCCCGGTAATCACTGATGTGTCTAAAACCATTAATGCTTTGAAGTGGTGCTTAAATGAAATGGAAAGGCGCTATGATTTGTTAGGCCAGGCGGGGAAAAAGAATATTCAATCTTATAATTTAGCAACGACCGAGAAATTACCTTATATAATTTTTATTATTGATGAACTGGCTGATTTCATGATGACGGGATGACGGCCGGCCGGGATTTAGAGGCGGCAATTATTCGCTTAGCCCAAATGTCACGGGCAATTGGTATCCATTTAATCTTAGCGACTCAACGGCCAAGCGTTAATGTTATCACCGGTCTAATCAAGGCAAATATTCCGACGCGTATCGCCTTTGCCGTTGCTTCACTGGTTGATTCAAAAACGATTTTAGATATAAGCGGAGCGGAAAAATTATTAGGTCAAGGCGATATGTTATTTAGCGCGGCGGAATTATCTAAACCGAAAAGAATTCAGGGCGCTTTCTTGAGTGAAAACGAGATCCGGGATGTCGTTGACTATATTAAAGAGAAAAGTGGGCCGGCTGAATATTTAGAGGGCGTAACTAATCGCCAGAAAGTGGCGGGAGTCGCCGGCGTCGGGATGGACGGCATCCATGGTGATGAAGATGAATTAATCGAAGAAGCCAAGGCAATAATTTTGAAAGCCGGCAAAGCCTCAACTTCACTATTGCAAAGACGCTTAAGTATTGGTTACGGCCGAGCCGCTAAGATTTTAGATATGTTAGAAGAAGCGGGAATCATCGGTCCCTCTAATGGTGCTAAGCCGCGAGAAATTTTAATTAATGATTCAGATCTAGGGAGTGGGATTAGCGGCGTCTCTTTGCACCATCGCAATGAGATGGCGGCGCCGGATAGTTATTTTGGCGAAGAAGAGGAAACTGATGAGGGCGACGATGATACCTTGGCTTTTGTTAATGAAGAAGCAGCTAGCCCCGAAGAAGATGGGAAAAAAAATCCTAAATTAGAAACCAAGGAGCAGAGAAGCTTTGAACCAGAAGATGATTTACCGCTCGAGCCGGAAGAGATGGCTGAGGCTGAAGAGGAATTAACTTTAAGTCCGGAAGAATTAGAAGCAGTCGTTGAAGATGAAGACGAGATTTTGGAAGAAATAAAAGAGGACGATTTGGCTAGAAAGAAAGTAAAAGATAAACCAGGGAAAATGGCTGATCAAGAAGCTAGAGACGAAACGGCCATAAAGGTTAAAACCAAGTCAGAGTCCAAGTCAGAGTCCAAGCCAGAGTCCAAGCCAGAGTCCAAGACCGAGCGCCATTTAAAGAATTTAAATCCGATGGACGATGATGACGAGGGCATGTATTTTGCCCGCTAATTATTTTATTAAATATTAGTTAAAAATTGCTCGAAATCACCTGACTGAAGGTGATTTTTGTTGTGTATTGACAAAATGTATGAAATGTAGTATAATATTAGGATATTTAGAGTAAGCAAAATCGGCCTGCCTAGATATTTCTTTAACAATTAAAGCAAATTAATAATCCTAAAAACCATAAAACACCATGAGAAAATCAGTCATTATTGCAATTATGTTTTTGGCGCTTATTTTTAGCAGCCGATTATCAGCTCAGAGCCTGGAAGTAAAGTTCTCCTGTAACAATCAGTTTGAACTCTACAATGACACGGCCTTTAATTGCGGCGGTTGGTTTTGTAACACCAACCTAATCGCCTTCCACGACTTTTCAGTCGGCAACATTACCAAGTGGGTCTGGTCATTCGAAGGTTCAACTAATTACGATACTATCGTAATGACACCAGCTAATTATCAGCAGCACCAATGGGTTTATTATCCCGCTTCGACGTCCGGCGTTTATCATGTCACTTTAACTGTTTTCGCCTTTGACTCAGCCACTAATTATGAATATGCCAATTCGGTTTGCGTGGAAATTCATCTTGGCTTTGCCAATCTGGTAGTTGAGAACCCTGGCGCCGAACTTAACTGGAACGATTCGCTAACGCTCAAAGTTCATGGGAATAATGGTCCGGGAGATTTTGTTTGGTACTTAGATAGTGCTTTGCTCGGTCAAACTTCATGTTCGGACAGCAGCCAATTAATTGTTTCGCAACCCGGGATTTACATGGTTAAGTATTATAGCCCATCTGGTTGCGAAGCCTATGATTACATTTATGTAAATTACGTTTGGCCAACCGGATCTTTCTGCTCTATGTTTGGAACTGGTGACAGTACTCACTTGGGCGGCGGTTATTTCTGCAATCAAGACTCCATTACTTTTTATGACATGTCTTGGCTTTATTCGACCGGTGAAATTTATCATTGGGTTTGGCGCGTCAAAGATGCTAATGATGCAACTGTTTTACAACAGTTTGTCTTTGATCAGACTAATTATCAGCCATCGATTACTGTTCATTTTCCTGATAGCTCAGCCATTTATAGGGTCGAACTTTTCGTCTCAAGTTATTATGGCCCGACTTCCGGAAGCAACGTCGGTATCAGTTTGAGATTCGCCGATGTCACGGTGAATAGTAGTGATATAAGTATCGTCGAAGGTGATTCAGTAAATCTTACAGCCTATACCAATTATGGCCCCGGTAATTTTACCTGGTCCAAGGATGATGTATTTCTAGGTTTGACACTTAATTCCGATTCAACTACGTTGTCGGTATCTGACTCAGGGTCTTACGTGGTCTACTATCATGTCTATGGTTGTAAAGCTTGGGACACAACTCATGTTAAATTCATTATTCCCTTAGCCCCGCCAATTGCTCAGACTTCAGTTAATTCTGACCTTATCTTTAATCAGGACGCCTATCTTTGTGGCTCTAATTCGCTGATTATTCATAATCATTCAACTGGTATTAATATTACCAAGTCAATCTACTTGGTGCAGACACAAGCCGGTATTGATACGATTGTATTTAATGCTCCAAATGCTTTGGCCGATCTTTCGTTTAGTTGGCCCTTTGGAATCAATGCAATTTATCAGATTGAATTGCAAGTGTTCAACTTTGATTCAGCTTATAACACCGAACAGATGAGTTCGCTGATTATCAAAGCTCATTTGGGTTTTGCTGACATCGTGATTGATTCGCCAGTAGTCTTGCTTGTTCCTGGTAATTCAGTGATCCTTAATGCTTATACGAATTATGGTCCTGGCTATTTCCGTTGGTCTGATTGGAATGCTAATGTTCTTAGTCTAGACTCAAATGTTAACCTTAGCCATTTAAGTGTTAGCGATACTGGCAACTACGAAGTTACGTATTCTAATAACGAACAGCTTTGCGGTGCCGTCGCCCATATTCAGGTTATTTATGATTTATCAACATCTATTTCAGAAATCATAACTGACAAGAAAATGGATGTATATCCTAACCCAGCTACTAGCCAGTTTACAGTTGATTCTCCTAATTCTAAAATTGAGATTTATTCCGCTACCGGGCAAATTGTTTATTCCAATTTTAGTGACAATCAGTCTTTATTGATTAACGCTGGCGATTGGACACCCGGTTTCTACTTTGTGAGAGCAACTGCTGCCACTGGCCAAACCAACACCAAAAAGTTGGTTAAACTATAATCAGCAATCAGCTAAAAACAAACCCGTTCTTTCATCAACCAAACTCGTTCTTTTTATTTTAACTTGCCCCCTGGAACAATTTCGTTCCAGGGTTTTTTGTTTTTGGATTGTTTAAGGCTTGGTTTAGCCAGCTAATTCCGCCTTTTGTTTTTTTGCATCGCTTTTGATATAATAAGGTCGTCCAGTTTATTTTTCAATTGTTACTGAAATTAAAATGTTAACCAAAATTAAAAAATTAATTCCGCTTAAGCTTTTCCGGGCCCTGCAAACGCCTTACCACTATTTAATGAATTTAGCGGCCGCTTTAGTTTATAGATTTCCGGCTAATAAATTAATTGTTATCGGCGTGACTGGGACCACCGGCAAAACCTCGGTGGTTTATTTAATCGCTAAAGCCCTAGAGGCGAACGGTTATAAGGTTGGTTATACCTCGACGGCGCAATTTAGTGATGGGAGCAAGGAATGGCTGAATGATAAAAAGATGACCATGGTTGATGGTTTCTTTACTCAAAGACTGATTCGTCAGATGTTTAAGAACGCTTGCCAATATGCCATTATTGAAACGACTTCCGAGGGTATTAAACAATGGCGGCATACCTTCATTAATTATGATGTCCTGGTTTTCACTGGTCTTTATCCGGAACACATTGAAGCTCATGGCAGTTTTGAAAAATATAAAATTACCAAGGGTGAACTCTTCAAACATTTAAAGAATTGTCACACCAAATATATTAATGACAAAAAAATTGTTTGCCGCCCTAAGAGCCAATTAAAAAAATTAGATTTTCAAAGAGTTAAGAAAACTATAATTGTTAATGGCGACGATGATCAGGCGCCTTATTTTTTATCTTTCTGGAGTGAGTCAAAATTTATTTACTCGGCCCTGGCTTGGGAATCAAGGGCTAAAGCAGCCCGGCATTTCCGGCTTGATCCGACCACCTCTGATTGGGAGTTAATCCCCTATGGCGATATTAAGGCCGATTTGGCGGGAACGGAATTTATTATTGACCAGCAGCCGCTCAAATTAAAGCTCCTGGGTGATTTTAATGCTCAAAATG
>JAPLVX010000002.1 GCA_026396945.1 Candidatus Falkowiibacteriota bacterium | reverse complement strand
TTACCTCAATAAAGCCGAACTCCTTGGAACTTCGAACCGTCCGGACCCAAGCGCCAATTTTTAGGCTTTGGCCTAAATATTTAGCCGGTTCTTGATATAAACTTTTGATTAAAATGTAAGACATATAAAAATAAAGCTAATTAAGACATAAATAATATATCTTATATATGGCTTTTTAGCAAGAAATAGCTAATAAAAACCCCGGCTCTTAAAAATAAGTCCGGGTGGAAATTTAGAGAATATCATTTAAATATCTGATTTACGCTTTTTGGGGTGAGTGCTTATCAGCCTTAAAATATTTGGTAATTGTGGGAATCCCAGCGGCAATTGGTAGCGCCAAGAAAGCACCGGCGACGCCCAATAAAACCGAGCCAATAATAACCGCGATAAAACTAAAAAATGGCAATAAGTTTAAAACTTTATTATAAATATTCGGCGCTAAAATATCATTCTCTATTTCCTGATAAATCAAAAACAAAGCGATGGTTAAAAAGCCGGCCAAAGGAGAAACAGTGAAGCCTAAAATTATCGCCGGGATTGAACCAATTGTGCTCCCGATTAAGGGCAATAAATCAAGAACACCGGCGAAAATTGCCAAGGGCAAAGCATAAGGAACGCGCAAAATAAGTAAGCCGGCGAAAGTTACGGCCGCGCAAATAAGTGAGATTAGTAAATTGCCTCTGATATAATGCCCGCTAATTCGCATCAACTCGGCGGAAATTTTTTCCACTCGGCGTCGGTTGTGATTAGGAATGGAAAATGAGGCTAAGCGATGTAAGGCGTCGCCATTAATCAGCAGATAGAAAACCAAAAAAATAAAAGTGATGGCCTGAAAAAAGAAATTACCAATTATTTTAGCCGAGCCTAAGAGATAAGAACTATTATTTTGAAAATACTGAGAAAAATCCAATTGGCGCAGAAAGGGCGGCAAAAAGGAAACGCCATCAAGGGTGGCGCTTATCCTTTGGAAAACTGCGGGAAATTGACTAATAAAATTAGGCGCGACCGCCCCCAAGACATAAATCAGCGGCAAAATAAGACCAATCACCACTAAGGCGGCTGAGAGGGTAAGCGATAATTTTTTATGGAGCCAAGTAACCGCCGGATTCAAAGCAGCTGCTACCATAATTGCTGTTATCAGCAGAATGAAAATGTCTGACAATTTCCAAACGAAGAAAAGGCCGAGCAAAATTAAAACGATCGTCTTGATCGTCTGCGGGCTAAGAGAAACTTCGACTTTTTTAGTCATATTAACAATAAATAATGGCGTCGTAATTCTTATTAATATTTTAGCATAATTCAATCTTGATAACAAAAAAATTGCTCTAATAGACAAAACAAACCGAAAACAATTATAAGCCAAAAATAGCTAGTCAGCGCCAGCTTTTATTTTTAAAACACTCTTGGTAATTATTAAGTATCATGGTCCGTTTTTAAAAACTCTTAAATCTCGCAAAACCTCGGCGGCGTGTTTGTTCGGCTTAATGCTTCCATAAACTTGAACTATCTGGCCGTTCGGGTTGATCAAATAGGAAATTCGGCGAAGTAACCCGTCCGCGCCGTAAGCTTTAACGATTTTTTCGTCGCTATCAGCTAAAATCGTAAACGGCAATTGGTATTTGTTGGCAAAATTAGCATGACTCTTAACTGAGTCCGTACTGACGCCTAAAATCACGGCGTCAATTTTTTTAAACTCCGTAAAATTATCCCGCAAAGAACAGGCCTCGGCGGTGCAGCCCGGCGTATTGTCGCGGGGGTAAAAATATAATAGCACCCATCTCCCCTTATATTCAGATAATTTGTGCAGGGCGCCAATTTGGTCTGGGGCCGTAAAATCCGGCGCTTTGGCTCCTATTTTTAGCATATATTTAAAATTAATTTATTAGTTCTATTTATAATACGAACGAGCGGAAAAAAATGTTTTAACTTGACGGCCGGGTATTCTTAATCATTTTACCCTTTGCTATTAAAAGCTAGCCTTTAAAAAGCTGGCTCTATTATTTTATTGATAATAAATTTTAATTCTATTTTATATACTTGACTTTGACGCAATAGCATTCTAAAGAGTTACAAAAAAGATTTATTAGCGGCACCCGAGACAAAATTCCGTCTAACCAAAAAACGGGCCGAGAAATTTTGGAGTAATACTTCAAATATTTTTCCGGCAAGGGATATAAAGCCTTGGGCAGAAAATTAAATTTCCAAAGCTTTTTAACCTCAAAGCCGTTACTATTGAGGAAAATTCTTAATTCGCGCGCGCTATATTTTCGGGAATGGCCTGATTTTTTATGAATCGAAGCAATAAACTCTGTCCAAGACCTTTGTTGCGGAAAATGAAAAATAAAAAACCGGCCGTCATATTTCAAAACCCGATTAATTTCCTCTAGCGAGCGATTAATAAAGGCGGCGTGTTCTAGGACACCGCAAGAAACAAGCACATCAAAGGATTGATCGGCAAAAGGCAAGGCAATTAGATCCTCCGACCAACGGCTCGAGACATTGCGTAAATTAGGGAAACGCTCTAAGTCAAATTTTAACGGCGCACCGACATCAAAGACGGTGATATCCCGATAATTTAAATCGTACAGAATGGTCGCTAACACACCGTCGTTTCCGCCCCAGTCAAGAATCTTTATATCTTTGGAAAAATTATCCCGGGCTAACAAATAATTTATTTTATTAGCAATTCTAAGATAACTTTTGCGAACCATGCTAAATTGATGCTTGTCTTTCATAAAAAATTTATTTTAATCTTTCTCCCGTGCCTTGCTGGCTACGGCCGCCAGAAAACCGAGGATAACGCCGATGCCTAAGAAAATATAAATTACCGTAAATATTTTACCGGCATCGGTATGAGGCGCTAAATCGCCGTAGCCGACAGTCGTTAAAGTTATTGAACTGAAATAAAAGGAATCCAAAAAGTTCCAACCCTCGAGGCGGTGATAAGAAAAAGTGCCGATTAGGAGGACGATGATGACAAAAAACAACAGACTTCTGAACTCATGATCTTTCAAGCCTCTCAAAATTGAGCTGAAAAATTTAAAAATATTTTTTAACATAAATAATGGTTTTGGGTTCGCCGGTCAACTGCCGGGCGAGAACTAAAAAAATTTGTTTTCGTAAATTTCCGGATATAAAGTGCGAAATTTATCGTCAGTCAATAGAAATAGCACGCCTTCGTGTATCGGGAAGCTTCGCTCACAATGCGCGCAAAGCCAAGCTGAATCTTGGCGATGTAAATTTATTTCTTGCCCCGTTTCTAAACAGACCGGGCAAATAAGCAGCTCTTCCCTATTTAAACTAGATTTAGAGCCGGCCCCGACTTTACGGACAAGACCAAAAATATTTCCCCCCAATAAATAATTTAGCGCATATTTAAAATAATTTTTCGGGCCGAACAAAGGGGTCTCAATTGTTCCTAACGATTGCAAACTTATTTTTTTTTCCGTAAATGGACTCAGGGCTTGTTTCCA
>JAPLVX010000005.1:1154-4228 GCA_026396945.1 Candidatus Falkowiibacteriota bacterium | reverse complement strand
TTCCTGACCCATTCGACCAGCCATTCTTCTACCAGGACGCACTCTTTGTAAGGCCGTAGTTCCAATTGATCCCGGTGCTCTTAATCTATTTTTTTGACCGTGAGTTTTTGGTCCGCCATGGAAACCATGACGCTTTACAACGCCTTGAAAACCCTTACCTTTGGAGGTGCCAATAGCATCAACGATATCGCCTAAAACAAAAGTTCCGACTGTGACGACATCGCCTAAATTACAAGTCGGAGCTTCTTTGATTCTAAATTCTCGCAAAAATCGAGCTTGGGAATTAATCTTTTTTAAATGTCCGATTTGCGGTTTTTTAATATTTTTAAGTTTCTTTTCGCCCCAAGCTAATTGTAAGGCTTGATAACCGTCCTTTTCGGTTGTCTTAATCTGAGCCACGGCGCAGGGACCAGCCAAAATCGGAGTAACGGCGATTACGCGATCGTTCTCCCAAATCTGGGTCATATTTAATTTTTTTCCAAGAATGAATTTCATAGATATAATAAAAAACTGGTCCGCGTGGCCAGCCCTAAAAAACCCAAAAAATTAAGAAAATAATTAATTTTATTGTGAATCTTGTTGTTAGCTGACTACCTCCGCTTTGGGCCGCTTCCGGTTTAAACACTTTCTAAATCAATAGAGTTATTCAGACCATAACGGCTTGTTTTTTGGTAAATTTTTATTTAAATTATCAAATACTTTATTTCTTTGGGGACAAACACTATATTTCTTTTTATATTACTGCATTTTTATTTCTAAGTCAACCCCGGCCGGTAAATTCAAATTTGTCAAATCTTCAATTGTTTTAGCTGACGGGTCAATAATATCTACTAAACGTTTATGAACTCTCATTTCATACTGATCACGAGCGTCTTTATGGACAAAAGTTGAACGATTAACCGTATATTTTCTTTTTTCAGTCGGGAGCGGGATCGGACCAAAAATAGTGGCATCCGACCGCTCAGCCGTTTCAATAATAGTTTTAGTTGATTGATCAATAATTTTATGATCGAAGGCCTTAATTTTGATTCTAATCTTCTGTTTAAAATCTTTTTCTTCTTTCTTGTTTTCTGGCATAATAATTAATTATTTAATATGGACTGGAATTATTTAATATTAACTGGCGCTCTAGGCGCTATCTCTAAAATAAACACTACAAACCCGCCGATACGATATCGGCGGGTCTAAGTAATTACTTAATAATCTTAACTACGACACCAGCACCAACGGTACGAC
This sequence comes from Candidatus Falkowiibacteriota bacterium, assembly GCA_026396945.1. Lineage (GTDB taxonomy): Bacteria > Patescibacteriota > Patescibacteriia > Patescibacteriales > UBA12465 > JAPLVX01. The sequence goes on along the minus strand of JAPLVX010000005.1, from coordinate 2,992 downwards.
CGCCTTCACGAATAGCAAATCTTTGCTTTTCTTCCAAGGCAATCGGAGCAATCAATTTAATCGTTAGATTAACAGTATCGCCTGGCATAACCATTTCCGTCCCAGCTGGTAATTCAATCTCACCGGTTACGTCGGTCGTTCTGATATAAAATTGCGGTTTATAACCTTTAAAGAAAGGTTTGTGGCGGCCGCCTTCGTCTTTGCCAAGAACATAAACTTCCGCTTCAAAGTCAGTGTGAGGGGTAATTGTCCCGGCTTTGCATAATACTTGGCCACGCTCAACTTCATTTTTCTTAGTACCACGTAATAATAAACCGGCATTATCACCCGCGCGACCTTCATCTAACTGCTTATTAAACATTTCTATACCCGTAACTACGGTTTTCTTAGTATCCATTAAACCAACAATTTCTACTTCTTCGCCGATCTTAATAATACCTCTTTCAATTCTACCGGTTACCACCGTACCGCGACCTTCGATAGAGAAGATATCTTCAACCGGCATCAAGAAGGGTTTGTCGGTTTCTCTGACTGGTTCTGGAATATAATTGTCTAGGGCTTCCATTAATTTCATAATCGGTTCAATATCCGGACCGGTGGGATTTTCTAGGGCTTTCAGAGCCGACCCACGAATAATCGGGGTAGTATCACCGGGGAATTCATATTTCTTTAATAAGTCGCGAATCTCTTCTTCGACTAAATCAATTAATTCTTTGTCCTCAACCATATCGCATTTGTTTAAGAAAACAATGATATAAGGGACACCAACCTGACGCGCCAATAAGATATGTTCACGGGTCTGCGGCATCGGACCGTCAGTCGCGGACACGACTAAAATCGCCCCATCCATCTGAGCGGCGCCGGTAATCATGTTCTTAACATAATCGGCGTGACCCGGACAGTCAACGTGCGCATAATGACGTTTGGCTGATTCATATTCAACGTGAGCGGTCGCGATAGTAATACCGCGCTCTCTTTCTTCTGGAGCAGCGTCAATTTCATTAACGCCCTTTTTCGAGGCTTTCATGCCCTTGGCGTTAAAGACCGCTAACATTGCGGCGGTTAAAGTAGTTTTCCCGTGGTCAACGTGGCCGATAGTACCAACGTTCACATGGGGTTTGTTTCGTTCAAATTTTTCTGCCATGTTATTTGCTTACGGCCCCCAGCAAAGGGGTTTTTTCCTCTAAGGAAACCAGCCGTTTTAAATTAAATTTATTTTATATTAAATAAAAAATTACTCAATCTCCTTCGCTCCGCTCTTAACTTCTGGGGGGATCTGCCAGCCCTTCCTGGCCTTGTTTTCCTCCTCTAAAAACCGGCTATTTTCTTGATTCTTCCATATCAGAATCTCGCGATTTATTTTATCAGTTAAATCTTCATCTGTCAAAGTTTTCTTATAAACTAGCTTATTATCAGCTATTTCGCCTCCCAGAACCATCTTTTCGTAGGAATCAAGATCAACTAACACAACTGTATTTTCCGGTTCCTGGCTGTCAAAAAAAACAATTTTATCGCCAGTTTTCTTAATTAATTTTATAGCTTTTTTTAACTGGTCTAACATATTTTTAGGTCCTCCTTGTTTATTATTTAAGCTTCTTTGTTTATTGTTTAACTTCTTCCCCTACCAAGTCAAGCAGATTCTTAATCAATTCACGGTTTTTTTGACTACGACCAGCTTTCCTTCAAAGTCCAACGAGCCATATTTATCTTCAGTATCTTCATTATCATTTCGTAAATCATGAGCTTTCCCAGATTTTAGCGCTTCTGGGATCCTATCTTCAATATTTTTTAAGTCGTCGACAGCCTCTCCTTCTAAACAAGATTCAAGCAGAGAAATT
>JAPLVX010000005.1:0-1058 GCA_026396945.1 Candidatus Falkowiibacteriota bacterium | reverse complement strand
TTATTCAAACTATCTTGTAATTTTTCAAGAATCATCCCTAAAAGCTCATCATAACCAGCTTCTTGCGCGTGCGGAACAATTGAACTTTTAAGTTTTATCTTTCGCTCGTCTTTGACGCCGGCCTCAACTATTTCCATCGGATTACCATTGGTTAAACCAAATTCTAATAATTCGCCATATAAGTTTTCTGGCTTTTTATTATCTTCACTTTTAGGCCAATCCGATATACCTAAGGGACTTGTCATATTTATAATTTATTTTAAATATTTAAAATTAGCGTCCGCTTCTTTCTTTAATCGTTTCTAATATATTCTTCGGCACTTCAGCGTAATTAGAAAATTCCATGGTGTAATTAGCGCGGCCTTGACTCATTGAGCGCAGCGAGGTTGAATAACCAAACATTTCAGCGAGCGGTACTTTAGCTTTTATAACTTTAATCTTGGCGCGATCTGACATCTCATCAATTTGTCCACGCTTAGCATTTAAATCGCCGATAATATTACCCATGTATTCTTCCGGGGTCGTAACTTCAACTTTCATCACTGGTTCAAGCAATACTAGACCGGCTTTTTGACAGGCGTCTTTAAAGGCAAAGATAGCCGCCATTTTAAAAGCAATCTCCGAAGAATCAACTTCATGATAAGAACCGTCATAGACTGCCACTCTAATATCAACCATCGGGTAACCGGCCAAAACACCGCCCGCGACGGCTTCTTTAACACCCTTTTCAATTGCCGGAATATATTCTCGTGGAATTACCCCGCCCTTTACTTCATCAACGAACTCATAACCTTTACCCGTTTCGGTCGGTTCAACCCGTAAATAACAATGGCCATATTGACCACGACCCCCAGATTGTTTGACGTATTTATGTTCGGCTTGAGCCGTATTTTTAATAGTTTCGCGATAGGATACTTGAGGTTTGCCGACATTCGCTTCCACTCCGAATTCGCGTTTCATGCGGTCAACAATAATTTCTAAATGTAATTCACCCATACCTGATATAAGCACTTGATTAGTTTCTTCGTCGGTTTCCACTCGGAAAGTTGGATCTTCTT
>JAPLVX010000064.1 GCA_026396945.1 Candidatus Falkowiibacteriota bacterium | reverse complement strand
GTTATCTTCAGAAAATTAGTTTTTTGCTATAATATATTTATAAAATCATTAAACATTTTTTATTTTTTTATTATGTCTAAATTGATAAATTCTAGTCCGAAAACCTTCCCCAAGGTCCTCGCTAAAAGCAAAAAACCAATCATCGTCGCCGTCTCCGGTTATTTTAACCCGCTTCACGTTGGTCATCTAGAGATGATTAAAATGGCTAAAAAGCTCGGTGATAAATTAATCGTAATCGTCAATAATGACGCCCAGGTCAAACTCAAAGGACGCGTGCCTTTTATGAAGCAAAAAGATCGCTTAACTATAATCAAGGCTTTGCGCGATGTCGATGATGTTTTTCTGGCCGTGGATAAGTATAAATGGCCAAACGGCGAAGTGCCGGTAATCAAATCTCTCGCTAAATTAAAACCGGATATTTTTGCCAACGGCGGTGATCGCCATAATCTTAATAACGTCCCGGAATACGATATCTGCCGGAAACTTGGCATCAAGATCGTTGACGGCCTGGGCAAAAAGATTCGAGCCAGTTCAGCCATGATCGCCCAAGCAGCCGGATTAAAATCTAAAAATAAATAATTATGAAGGAATCTCTAATAAAAAAAATTGCCAGCTATCTTAGCGTTTTGGCCTCAATCGTTTTTTTCACCAGCTTGATTGTTTGTCTATTTAATTTAAAAACTATTTATCATGTCTTAGTTGTTCCTAATGAAGAGCGTTTACCGGAATCTTGGCGGCAAATGATTAAAAAAATTACTCACCAAGACTTGGAAGAAAAAATAATTTATAAGCCGGAAAAAACCATCCAAATTTTAGAAGGTTGGAACGAACGCGAAGTTAGTCAATATTTTGAGCGCGAGGGATTATGGCAAAGTGAAGAATTATTAGAATTGGCCGGCTTTCCTAAATATGATTATCGTCAGAAAAATTCCGCAAATGAGAAGTAATCTCAAATTTCAAGGTCGGACGATTTATCAAGCCGTTATCATGGCTTCAATAATTGAGAAAGAAGCGCCCTTCAACCCCAACGATAAAGATAATCGCGACGCCAGAATAATTTCCGGAATCTTTTGGAATCGTTTGAAGATTAATCAAGCTTTGCAATCAGACGCTACCTTATCTTATTTTTTGGATGATAAAAAACCCCAGCATAGCGGTCAAGAATTGGCCACGGATTCTCCTTACAATACTTATAAATATCCTGGTTTACCACCAACGCCGATTTGTAATCCCGGTCTTTTGGCTCTAGAAGCGGCCATTTATCCGATTGAAACTGATTATAATTATTTTTTAACTCCGACCGGTAGTCGCCAGGTAATTTTTGCTAAAACGTATGAGGAACATTTAGCTAATAAGGCTAAATATTTAAAATAAATATATGTTTGATTCCATCAAACCTGAATTTAAGGTTAATGGGAAAACAAATTTTAATCCGACTTTGGCGCGCAAGCCAAAAAAACCAATTCCTTGGGGGCCAATCGTAATCGTGGTGGCCATCCCGATTTTAGTAGTTGTTGTTTTAGTCCCTAGTTTCAAATGGTTAAGAGGCGCTTATTTAAAATGGCGCGCCCCCCAAGCCCCGATCGAATTGGTAGCGACTAATACGCCGCGCTTAGCTAATAGTTTACCGGCCGAGAGCGTCGGCAGCAGCACGCCTAACCCGCCCTTTGCTGAAAAAGTAAAAATCGAATATTTGAGCTTTAGTGATTTTTATAAACCAGCCAAGGATGATTGGGTGGCTAAACCGCCGACCTATTCCTTGCCTTTGAATATTAAAACTGATGTTCTTAATTACTATGAAGTATCGCGGCAATTAAATTTAGATCCTGGTCTTGATAGCTTAAACAATCAAGGCTTAGCGATCATCGACAATCCCTGGAATAAAGACACTAAAGATTTTTATGGTGTCTGCTCTAAATTAATTCAACAAAAATTGCCCTTGCTTATTACTACTGATTTTTTAACTTATTATTACCAAAATAATTTAAAACAAATTTTCAAGGATATTGAAAAAAATATTTTTTATGAAAATTTGTGGAATATTAATAAGGAATTATATTTAGTGGCCAAAGATCGCTACGAAGCGCGCTTGGCTAAAATCGGCGATGTCAATGACGCTCTTTTGGAAAGTGAACGTTTGGAATTAGCTTATTTGGCGGTGGCGATAGAACTCATGAAGCCAACGCCGACGCAAATTAATTCTAATAAAAACTTAGTTCAGCCCGATAAATTCGATTCTCAAGCGGTTGAATATTTTAATTTCCCCTTGCCGCTTTATTTGCAAGCCGACGTGACCCGAGAGCTTAAATTAATCAGGGAAGCCAAACCTAAAGTATTGGTCAAATCGCCGGTGCTTTTATATCTCAGAAATTACGGCGATTTTTCAATCCCCAACGAATATAAAACTGACGCTCGTTTGAGCAATTTCTATCTGACTCTGCGTTGGCTCAATTCAGTTTGGCCGCTTAATTATAAAGACGCTACTTGCCCGGATTGTTTACTCGATAAAGCTGATTGGCGGGTAAATTTAAGTGCTGCCGCCTGGCTAGCCAAAGATTTTTCCGCTGACCCCTTGCTTAAGCAGCGCTGGGCCAGAATTTATAAAATAATTTATTTTTTCAAAGGTTTGCGCGATGATTTCAATTATGTTTATTACCGTGATACCCTGGCCAGCTTGTTTGGTAATGACTATAAGCCTGAGGAATTATTTGCTGACAGCAATAAAGAGGCGGAAGGGAATTTAGCCAAATGGCGCGAGCAACTTTTGACCGCTAAATTTCTAGATATTTCCGGCGGCGCCGATTTTAGTAATTCAGCTAAAACCAAAGATGCCGGTTTGAAAATTTTAGCGGATTTTTATTGGCCGAATGATTATATTTTTAAACAATTAACTTATCCGTCGGTCGGCGCATACCGCGGCAAACCTAATAAAAACAACGTGACTGCTTGCCGCTTGAGTGTGGCCGCTAATCGTTGTAATGGCTTTGCTTTTGATGCGCTTGGTTTAGTTTATGATGGGGGAAATGGTAATGAATATTGGCAGGAAAATACCAATTATAATAACTACGCGGTTAATTTAACCGCCATAAAAAATAATTTAAGCACCGGTCAGGTCTGGCATAATAATAATTATTGGTCGACTTTAACTTATATTAAGGCCGGTCTGAATACACCACTTGATACTTTACCTAGTTTTGCGGCCGGGACCGCTTGGAATGACCATATATTAAGAAGTGCCGCCTCCGCCTGGGTCAATCTGCAATTGCCGCTGGATAAATTGAGTATTCAGCTTCAGGATAAGAATAACCTAAAAGTCATGGGCGGGTCGAGCGAGAATGCTTACGTTGAGCCTAATTTAGAGCAAGTTAACGAGCTGATAGCTGATAGCGAAATGCTCTTGGGCATGTTTAACGCTTTAAATTTAAGCGAGGAAGCTAACGTCGTTACTTTAAATCTCCAGTCTTTAAATGGCCAATTAAAAAGTTTTAAAGAGATTATAAAAAAAGAACTTAGTGATACCCCCCTAAGTCCTGATGATAATCAATTTATTTTAAATTTTTCTCAAGCCTATAAAATCGGACAGCCAGGGATCAAGCAATTATCTTTAAATGCCCAGGCCCCTAACAAAAAGGTATTGAAAGAGGATTTGAGCCGTTTGAAATTAATGCTTTTGATTAATTCTAACGGCGGCAAAAAAACCTTGTCCGTCGGCCCAGTTTTTGATTATCAGGAAAGCCAGGGTATTATTGAATAGTTTTAGCGCTGATATTTAAAAATATATATTTCACCTTGATTTATAACCCGAAAACTATCCGCCTCTAGTTTGGCGTTTTCAATAATTTTTTTGCTGTCTTTCCAGTATTTATTAATTACAAAATAAGCTTCATTAACTCCAGCCAAATCCATTGCCTTAAGCATGGTTGCCCGCTGGGGTTTTTTGTAGACCATATCCAAATAAAACTGGTAAAGAGCGCTACCGGTTGGAATCGGGTAAAAATAAATCAGACCCTGATTAGTTTTGTAGTAATGGTTAAAACCCAACTCTTTTAAAGCGGCCGCACTGGTTTGCTGGTTGGCTAAAACAATATAGCTTGATTGGCTATTAGCGGCGATTAATCTAACGGCTTCTAAATCAGAGCGACTAACTGAATAACCATGGGAATCAAAATAATTATCTCTTCGGGGATAAGCGCTATAGAGGGCCGCGCTTAAAATGGTTGCCGAAATAAAGAGCCAGATTAAACGATCAAGTTTTTTGCTTATTAGTATTTTTTGTCCGGCCCCTAGGAAGACTTTGAGAATAAAGGGGATATTAAAAATAACCAAAATAATCAGCAAACGCTCTGGATAATTATTCTGTTCATAGTTTATTAAAGAACTGAAGGATAGCAGACTGCTGAGAAACCAAGCCACCAGGGTAGCGGCGGCACTTATAACCAAAACTTGGAGCCGCTTGTCTTTACTATCGAGAATATTCTTTCTATAAAAATATAAGCTGGCCCCGATTAAAAGCGCAATTAAAAAGGGATAATTGAAATAGAGAAAGTAACTAAAATTTAAAAATAGTTTTTCTTGGTTGGGGAAAAAAGAACTCGGCAGCCAAATTTTATTTAGGATTAATTTAAAAGCATTGATTTTAAAAGAATTGGCCGCGGAGTAATAGAAGGCCAGCGGCCAAGATAAGGCCAAGAGTAAAAAAATTAATATTTTAGCGAGCCGTTCTTGAATTTTGCTTAGATGATTTTTGTATTTATATAATAGCAGAAAGGCTAAGCAACCTAGAGCGGCCAAACCGGTCAAGGGATGAATACAAAAAGTAGCCAAAGCCAGAATTAAAGGTAGAAGCAAGTTTTTATCTCTACTTAAGGCGGTAAAGATGGTTAAAATTAAAAAGAGATAAGACAAATTTTGCGGGGTGTTCATGATAAAAATAGAGAAGGGTAAAATTAATAGGGCGAGGATTGCTAATAATCTGACTGAATTAATACTATCGTCCTCCAGGTTTAAATTATTTTTATCTGGCCCGGATTCATTTTTAGTTTGATAATTAATCCATTTAAATAAAGTTGAGGGGAGGAATAGGGCGGCTAGAACCGGAACGATTAGGCGATTAAGCCAGTAGATAGAGAGGCCAAAAATTTTATTAAACCAAATAATCAGGCTGTATTCGCCTAGGTAATAAAAAGGTTTAGGGGCGACCGAACCGTTTTTAGCAATTAGTTCTAAAGTCGCTTGATGAATAAAGGGATCAAAGCCGTAATTAATTTTGTAAACAATAATCGCCACCGAAAAACTCAAAAGATAGTGCAGGGAAAGAAAAATAATTCGGCTGCGTTTGGTAAATCTATGATTAGTTATAATAAGAATTAGAGAAATAGTTAGACCGAAAAAAACCAGCCAAAAATAATTAGGCACAAGTTCCCAGGGCGAAACCAAGGCCCGATCACTGCTGGCGGAAAACAAGATTATAATTGAGGCTAAATATAGGACCAAGTAAGTAACAACTAAAAATAGTTCTAACCAGCGCTGGCGCTTGTTTTCTTTTGTTCTATCTTCAGCCGGCCCAGTCTTTGCGGTATTTATTTTTGCTTTGGGTAAGTATTTGATTAATAGCCCGAAACTAATAAAGGTTACCAGGGTAACGATAATTAAGCCCTTAGTATTTAGGGAATAAAGGTAATAAACTAGCGCCCCGCTAATCGCCAACAAGCTTAAAAATAAGCTCAAAGCCTCTAAGTTTAAATAATCAAAGTATTTTTTAAAATTCATGGTAATTTTAGGATTAATAAAAAATTTTTAAAATAAAGTAGAAAAATATATTAATATCATAGCAAATTCTTGCTAAAAGTGGTAATTTTTGCTAAATTTAAGACCAGAGCCGCTGGCCCTGATTTATTTTTATGTCGCGATTAAATAATAGAATTTTAGCTTTAACTAAAACCTGGACCTGGAGCGGGATTATTGTTTTAGTCTTGGCCTTCGGGTTTTGTTTGGCCACTTCTTATTATAACTACGAGCAATTGGCCAGTGATGGTCAAATAAAATGGAGTTCACCGGACGAAACCGCTAATTATTTTTTTACCGAGAATTTTAGCGCCACCGGGAGTCTATCCGTTTTTGAACCGATAAATTTAAGTTCTCATGATTTGGTGCATCCGCGAAGCTTCCGGAGCGATTGGGGTTGGTTAAAACCGATTAGTTTCTTGGGTATCATTTTAATTTTTGGTAAAATCGCCGCCTGGTTAGGCGCTTGGATAATCCCGTATTTGACTCCAATATTTGCCGCCCTAGGAATTATTTTCTTTTATGGATTGGTTAAAAGAATATTTTCCGAACGGGTCGCTTTAATTTCGGCTTTTTTAATGGCGACTTTTCCGGTTTATATTTATTATACGGTACGGAGCATGTTTCACAATGTTCTGTTTGTTGTTTTTGTAATTATTGGTTTTTACTTTTTAGCTTATTTTATTGATAAAAAATATTCTTATCAAACCCGCCATTTTTTTAGCACAAAAATTAACAAAAATATTTATCTGGGATTTTTGTTAGCCTTTTTGGCGGGAATATTTTTTGGTTTAGCGCTCATGACTCGAGCCTCGGAACTTATTTGGCTCGGACCGCTCTTATTTCTAGTTTGGGTTTTTAATATTCGCCGCGCCGGCTGGTTGAAGCCGATTCTTTTTGGTTTAGGTTTGATTTTAGCGCTCCTACCCGCTTTTTATTATAATCAGATTCTATACAGCGCCCCTCTTTACGGCGGTTATGGCCAGATGAATCAATCTTTAGCGGATATTTCTCAGGCTGGTAAAAATTTAGTGATTTCTCGGGCAGCTTTTTCTCCCAGTAGCTACCAAAAATTTTTTACGACCCTAACTAATAATATTTTTTATTTTGGTTTTAATTTAAAATTATCAGTCAAGATTTTTTATTATTATTTTTGGCGCATGTTCGGCTGGCTTTTATTTTTAGGTTTTTGGGGCATCATGATGCTCATATCTGATAATTTTTTTCACTTTAAGCGTCGCTATTTAGTTTATCTGTTAAGCCTAATTTTAACTTCAACTATTTTAATTTTTTATTATGGTTCTTGGCAATTTAATGATAATCCCGATCCCAAAAGTTTTACGATTGGTAATTCTTATACCCGTTATTGGTTGCCGATTTATTTATTTTTTATTCCCCTCGCGTCTTTATTCATTGTTAAAATTAAAATCAGTCGGACGGTAATTGAACCGGGTGAAGAGGGGAAATATTATTGGCAGCGCTTGCCGATTTATTGGAGCAATGCCTTGCAAATGGTCAGTGTCTTGATAATTGCCTTTAGCTCGATTATCTTTGTGATGTTCGGGTCAGAGGAAGGCTTAGCTTATCTCGCGACTAATAATTACGCAGCTAAGACGTCGAGCGCGCTGGTGGTTGAATTAACCGAGCCGCAGGCGATAATTGTTACGCAATATTACGATAAATTTTTATTCCCGGAAAGGAAAGTTCTAGTTGGGCTCCTAAATGATGATAACATGAATTATTATTACGCTCAGTTGGCTAAAATTTCTCCTCTCTATTATTATAATTTTTCTTTCGCCCCCAAGGATATTGATTATTTAAACAACACTAAGTTAGCTAAAGTCAATTTAGGGATAAGCTTGGTTAAAAAAATTGATCAGACTTTCTCTTTGTATAAATTAAGCGTTGTTTCTTCGAGCCCGGTTTTACTACCAACGGGTAGCCAGTAAGAGAAACCAAATACCTATATTATTAGGGCTATAATTATTAGAATAATTAAGGTCGATAATTTTAGGTGATTTAGAAGGCTTTTGTCAGAATACTTTTGTATGACTTATCATATTATTACTATCGGTTGTCAGATGAATAAATCTGACAGCGAGCGCCTCGGCGCTTATTTAGAGACTAATGACTACCAAGCGGTAGCTGATTTTAAATTAGCCGATTTAGTGATCATTAACACTTGCGGTGTCCGCCAGGCGGCCGAGGATCGCGCTTATGGCCTAGCTAATCAGATTAAAAAATTTAATTCTAGTTGCCGGTTAATAATCACTGGTTGTCTGAGCCAGCGCCAAGATGTTAAAAGACGTTTGGCAAAACTAGTTGATCTATTTTTGCCTATAGCCGCGACGCCAAACTTGTTAAAACTATTGCAGAAGTCAGGCTTAGTTCAAGCTAAAGTAGACGGCGGCCGGAAAATAAATAAGAATAATCGAAAGAATAAAGAGAACAATAATTTGGGGACTAAAACCAAGTTATTAAATCTAACCGAATTAAGAGAGCTGAGTGGAGAAAAATATTTAACTATTATTTCCAAGTATGAGAATAAATTCAGCGCCTATGTCCCGATCGGTAATGGCTGTAATAATTTTTGTTCTTATTGTGTTGTGCCTTATGCCCGCGGCCCTGAAGTTTATCGTCCGGTTGAGGATATTCTTCGTGAAGTCAAGGCTTTAATCAAAGCGGGTTATAAGGAAATAATTTTAATTGCTCAGAATGTAAATAGTTATCAAGTTTCCCGTAAAACAAAAGCTGGGGAACCCATTAATTTTGCTAAATTATTAAGGTTGCTTAGCTTAATCCCGGGAAAATTTTGGCTTCGGTTTTCCTCCAGCCACCCTAAAGATTTGAGCGACGAGTTAATTAAAGTAATTGGTTCGTCTCCTAAAATTTGCCGCCATCTGCATATCGCCGTTCAATCCGGTGACAATCAAATTCTGCGCGCCATGAATCGCAAGTATACAGTTGAAAAATTTAGCGCCTTAATTAAAAAAATTCGGGCGGCTAAACCCGGGATCGCCATTTCGACCGATATAATTGTCGGTTTCCCCGGAGAAACCAAAGATCGGTTTCAAAATAGTGTTAAATTATTTAAAAATTTACAATTTGATTTAGCCTATATTTCGCCCTATAGTCCCCGCTCGGGCACGGCCGCCTATAATTTGAAAGATAATATTAGCGCGCTTGAGAAAAACAAACGAGCTAAAATATTGAATGAAATTTTAAAGAAGAGCGCTCTCGCTAAAAATCGAGAATATTTAGGCCGGGAAGTCGAGGTTTTAGTTGAAGGACGAAATCGCGCTGGTGACTATTTGGGCCGCACCGATTCTTATAAGTTAGTTAGTTTTGGAAATAAACCGCGCCTGGCCAAAGATTTGATCGGACAATTCGTTAAAGTCAAAATTAAAACCGCCAAAAGCTTTGGTTTAGAGGGGGAACTGGTAAAAAAAAGGAGTTTATAAAATAAAAAAAAGATAGTTTATAAAATAAAAAAAGGAGTTGACTAAAACTATTTAAGTTTCGTTTTAACTCCTCTTCTTGTCTTCTCGTCTCAATTGTTAACCAATTGACCTTACTTTTATCTTTTTCAGGCGATTGATAATTGAGACAGTGACACCCCGGCAAGGTTAACACAGCTTGCAGTCATCGGACAGGTAACTTCTTTACAGCTTACAAATTTTTTGGTTGACGACATTAACTTTTTCATAGGCGTAAATTTTTTTAGCTGTTAAATTAAAATTAGAATGAACGATTCGACTTTAAATAGTAAGGCCACTCAAAGCTACTTTAATTATATAATACCTAATATTTATGTCAAATAAGCTTAAGAAATTAAATAAAAATTTACCTCAAGTTTTAGTCATTCTCGGGCCGACCGCCAGCGGCAAAACTAAACTAGCTGTCGCCTTAGCCGATGTTTTTAGGGGTGAAATCATTTCGGCCGATAGTCGGCAGGTTTATAAAGGAATGGATATCGGCACCGGTAAGGATTTGAAAGATTATCGGATTGGTCAGAGAAAAATTGCTTATCATTTAATTGACGTTATTTCGCCGGCGAAAAAGTTTGATTTAGCCCAGTATCAAAAATTAGCTTTTGCCGCAATCGATAAAATTTTACAGGCAGGGAAATTACCGATTATTGTCGGTGGCTCCGGTTTATATTTACAGGCCTTAGTTGATAATTATGACTTAAGCGGGACAAAACCGGATGATAAAAAACGTTCCCGTTTAGAAAAGTTGAACGCGGCCGAAGTCTATGATAAAATTTCTGGTCTTAATCCGGCTTTTGCCGAGAAAATAAATGAGAGCGATCGGAAAAATTTGCGGCGCTTAATTCGCTATCTAGAAATTGTCGAGCAGGGGAGTGTTCTGCCAAAAAAATCAGCTTCACCGTATAATTTTTTAGTTTTGGGTTTAAAACCAGCCAAAGAAATTTTACGGACGAAGATTCAGGATCGCCTACTCGAGCGTTTAGAAAAAGAAGATTTAATTGCTGAAGTAAAACGCCTTCATAAAAATGGTTTATCTTGGCAACGCCTAGAAAGTTTTGGCCTGGAATACAAATTCGTCGCTTATTATTTACAAAAAAAAATCGCTTACGATAAAATGGTAATTGATTTAAATATCGCGATTCGGCAATTTGCTAAGCGCCAATTAACCTGGTTTAAGCGCTGGGAAAAGCAGGGGCAGAAAATCGTTTGGCTTAAAAGTTTCAAGAAGGCAGAAATTGAAATTAGGAAATGGCGCCAATAATAATATTTAGCCAGCCTTTAAAACAAAAAGACCGGCAGACAGCCGGTCTTTTTTATTTAAGTAAATATTATTTTTTACTGAGCTTATATAATTGCGGGTTATAATTGCGGGTTAGGTGATCATGACTTCAAATTTTTTTCCAAGAGCGCGCGCGCGATTTTTGGGTTAGCGCGACCCTTAGTTTGGGCCATAACCTGACCGATAAAAAATTGGATGACATTAAGTTTTCCCTTTTTATATTCGGCTAATTGATCAGGATTGCTTTTTATTATCGCTTTAATCACCGCCTCTATTTCCGGATTATCGTCGTTTTGCCCCAAATCTAATTCTTTCATGATATCTTCCGGATCGCCGCCCTTTTTATACATAATTTCTAAAATGGTTTGTCCGGCCGAAGAATTTATTTTGCCATCGGCTATCAAACCGACTAGTTCCGCCATATTCTCCGCCGTGATTTTTAGATCCTTAATTTTTTGGCCGTCGGAATTTAAATGTTTTAATAATTCACCGCTGATCCAGTTACCGGCGAGACGAGCCAGCCACTTGTCTTGAGTGGCCACTGGTTCGCCCTTAGCCTTGGTCCAGGCAAAAAGTTCGGAGATAACTTCCTCGGTCCAATTAGCCAATTCTTTTTCATTAGTTAGGGTAGCGGCGATTTCTAGGCTCAATCCATACTCGG
>JAPLVX010000068.1 GCA_026396945.1 Candidatus Falkowiibacteriota bacterium | reverse complement strand
TTTTTTAAAGTTAAGCAAAATTTTGTTTTTAGATAGGTCCACAGATTATATTTTTAAGAAAATTAAATCTTAAAAAAAACTTAAAAAAGAAGTTTGGGATACCAGCTTAAAAGATTAAGCCGGCGAAAGAAGATAAGAAGAATAAAATTGCTAAAACGATGGTGGCGTAAAATAATTTTTTCTCAACCCCGCGTTTAGTCAAATAAACGCTATTGCCACCACCAAAAGCGCTGCCGAGTCCGGTCCCGCGGTTCTGCATCAGAATCGAGATGATTAAGAGCAAAGAAATAACAATTTGGGCAATCTTAAGCCAAGGCATATATTACTGTTTGAGTTTTTTAATTAAATTTAGCAAAACGGTTTTATTATTCACGGCTAAATCAGCTAAAATTTTACGGTCAACTTCAATTTTATTATCTTTTAATAATTTAATAAATTTAGAATAGGATAAATCATGCTCGCGGACGAAGGCATTAATTTTAATTTGCCACAAACCACGCATATCTCTTTTCTTTTTACGACGATCGACGTAGGCATGAACGCCAGCTTTGGTGCGAGCGGTTTTAGCGAGTTTAATTAATTTTTTTCGGCCCCATTTGAAACCCTTAACTTGCTTCAATAATTTACGACGTTTTTTAACATGGGTAGTTCCTCTTTTTACTCTAGGCATATTTTTAATTATAAGGAGTTAAAGTTCTAATGGTTTTAACTAGTGTTTTAGTCGCGCTGATATCTAAGCGTTTAATCCGTTTAGTTTTCCCAGTTTCCCGAGAATTAAAATGATCTTGTCCGCCTTTGCGATGTTTTAATTTCTTCTTAGCAGTCAGGCGGAATCTTTTTACCGTCGCTTGATGAGTCTTTATCTTTGGCATATAGCTTTAAAATGATTAAAAAAACAGGCAATAACCTGATTTAGGAGACAAGTTTATTTCTTATTTATTAATAAAATAGTAAACCTTCCCCCTTGTTTTGTCAAGGGTTGTTCTGATTCTATTTTTAAAGTCGGCAAAGCCTGTAATTTAGCCACAAAATCATTAATGATTTCGGCCGCTTTCTCTGGATACTGTTTTTCCCGACCCTTAAGACTTATTTCTAATTTTAGCTTATTGTCTTTGCTCAAAAATTTTTTTGTTTTGTTAAGGCGAAACTCAAAATCGTGATCGCTAATCCGAACGGACAGGCGGATATTCTTAGTTTCAACTTTCTTCTGTTGAACTTTCTGTTTGTGAGCCTTTTTCTCCATTTCATAACGGAACTGACCCATATCCATAATCTTAGCGACCGGCGGGTCAGCCTTAGGATTCACTTCTACTAAATCCATGTCTAAGTCCTGAGCTCTAGTTAAAGCCTCGGCCGTATCAATAATGCCAAAATTATCCCCATTCTCATCAATTAAAAAAACCTGGGGCGTATGAATGTCCCGATTAGCTTTAAAAAATTTTTTTTCTTTGGCTTCTAAACGATGGAATTTTATCCGCATATGTAATAATAATTTAGCTTAAAATTAATAAATAGTCAAACAAAAAGACCTGGTTTTGGGGCAGGTCTCTTTGAAAGAGCTGATGTCTTTGAGGGGGCTTTTCGTTTATCTGATTGGGGCGAAACAAATGAATTTATCGGTGTCCGGTATTAGAACCGGGCCATCAGTGTCGACGTCAATCAGGTCGGTGTCAACGCCGATTTTCAGGACGTGTAATGCCTTCATTTTTTCCTGAGCGGCATTACGGGTAACGTTAACGATAACGAATTTGCGACCATCTTTTTTCTTGGCCTGGATGGTAACCTGGGCGGAAACCTTGGTTCCGAGATGTTCTTCGGTGAATCCGTAATAGAAAATGTTCACGAAGATCGTCCGATCTTTAAGATCTTTCCCGATCGGGACTCCCCGGCGATAATGTTCTTTAACGATAATCGCCGGTTTTCCGTAAGTATGACCCGGAGTAAAATCTACGGTTTTCGGCAGTGATACTACCGTCCTTTCCCTGATTTCCAGGGTTTCATAAGAAGCCATTTTGACGACTTTGGCTGTGTCCACGAGGACGTCAGTTTCGGCTGATTCTGTGTTCATTGTAAGGATTTTTGGTGTTTTTATGGTTGATTTATAGAAATAATTTTCTTTTTACAAAAATTCTAAAAGAGCTTTAATAAATTAGTATAACATACGTGTATATTTTTGTCAATATTACCTATTTACCTTATTTTAGCCTAATAAAAATAGCTAAAATATTACAACGCCCCTTGACATAAAATCATTAAAACAATAAACTAAACATGTTCTTTTCTGAATCTAAACCCTCAAAAAAATCCGACATGATTGAACAATTCGTAATTCTGGGCAAAGGCCTGGTGATGAACGCTACGGCTGCCTTTTCTTCTTCCTCGGCGAAGAAGAAAAGCCCCAACAAAACAAAAGGAACAATAATCCTCTGCTCAGTAAAGAGCGGGAAAGTTGTCCCGGGAGAACAAATAGAAATAAAACTTCCTGGAGGTGTAACTCTGCACGATGAGATTGTGCGGATTGAGTTAGACAAGGAAGCTATTCCTTTCGGAGCAGTCGGCCAAGACATTGGTATTTGTCTGGCTAAGACAAATATTAAAACGATCCAATCGTACTTCGCCGAGAGAGCTGGGGAAGCCCAAAATTAAAGACTTCCAAGTCTTCGGAAAACGCATCGCCAACAAATTACTCAGGCGATGCTTTTTATAAAATTAAATAATTTAATGGCTGATATCTTGGCTGTATAATATATTGTGAAAGCCGCCACAGATTTTAAAAAGCCCCCAGCTTAAAAATGTGAGGGCTTGTTTGTTAGTTTTTTACTTACCACGTTTTTTCCTTACGCGTTTATTTCGTTCAACCCGGCTAAAACTATAAGCAACCAACGGTAGCAGGCGTCAACAGTTTCAACCTCAACATATTCATCCTGAGAATGACCGCCCTCAATTGTTGGCCCAATTGAAATCATCTGCATGTCCGGCCATTTTTTAGTAAACAAGGCGCATTCCAGGCCGGCATGAACTACTACTCGTTTTAATTCCTTATTGAACAGATTGTCAAAAACAATCTTAGCCAGTTCAAGTAATTGAGAAGAATCTTGCGGTTGCCAGGCAGGGTATTCGTCGCCTAAGCTTAATTTGGCGCCGGGAAGATTCTGCAAGGCGCCTATACTCAGCTCCTCAATTTTCTGCAAGCCGTCGACCGCGGAACTCCGGTACATGGTGGTAATTTCGAGACCGTCCTCATTCGTCTTAACAATTGCCACATTGTTTGACGTCTCAACCGTGGTCGGATCGAATTCGTCCATATCGATCGCGCCGTTAGGGAGCTTGAGCAGGCCGCCGAGAAAAGCGAGGGTAAATTCATCGGCAAAATAAGAGCGGCCATCTTCGATCTTCTCCATCTCACTGATGGTCAATTTCGGCTCCTTTTCCAACGGGATTTCCCTCAGCGCTATTTGCTCACTTTCTACGACCAGTCTAATACTGTCCATAAGCTCGGGACTATAACTTTTGAAAGTTAAAGTTGCCCGGCTCTGACCAGGGATGGCATTCGAGAATGTTCCTCCGTCAAACGACAATAGTCTTAACTCGGGAAAACGAGTGATCAGGTCGAGGATAATCCGCGCCAGAATGAGAATTGCATTGGGGCGCCCTTTTCCGATATCAACTCCGGAATGGCCACCAGGCAAATCTGCCAATTCGATCGTGAATTTAAGGTCTTCACTTTTTTCATCGGTCGAAAAGGTAATTGGAACAGTGGTTACAATTCGGCGTCCACCGGCGCAACCCAGGGTAATTTCTCCCCATCTTTCTGAATCCAGGTTTATCAAAAGCTTGCTTTTGATCCAATCCGGGTTTAAAGACGTCGCGCCATTAAGGCCGGTTTCCTCATCGACAGTGAAAAGTAATTCCAGGGGTCCGTGTGAAACTCCTCCTTCCAGCAAAGCCAGGCCGATCGCAACGCCGAGCCCATTATCGGCCCCTAAAGTCGTTCTATCGGCTCGCATTTTGCCATTTTCCCGAAGAAATTTTACCGTGCTGGTATCAAAGTCCTTTTCTCCGTTCTGCCCGACTGTCACCATATCCAGATGACCTTGCAGACAGATTGAGGGGTAATCCTCACAACCAGGGGTAGCCGGCACATAAATTACCACGTTATTGATTTCATCAATAAGCCATTCGCAATTGAAGATTGCGGCTACTTTCACAAGTAGCTCGGCCAGAGCTTTCTCGCGGCCTGAACCGCGGTCGATACTGCTAATGATAGCAAACCATTTCCAGACAATCTCCGACTTTAAGCCGGCGATCAGTTTCAAATTCTCTTTCAAATTAATCATGATTTTCCTCCTTTTTTTAAAATTGGTTAAAAACTGTTTACGAACTATTACGAACTATAAAGCTGCTAAACCTTCTATAAAGAATGTTAACGAACAAATAATCAAATTATTTTACCAGATTTGCTAAAAAAATCAACACCCAGCAAATCAAATTCTAAACTGAGTTAATTTAAAAAGCCGCCTTATTGAAACTAGGCGACCTTCTTTTCTCAAAATATTTAAGACAAAAATAACTGAACCGGCTGACGGTTAATCCTGCTTAACGGCGTCGATTTCGATCTCCACCAACGCGTGGCAAGGAAGAGCGCTTACGCCAAAAGCTTTTCTCCTCGGCAGTATTTCTACCTCTTCCATCGGCAGGCTTAAAGCATTGGCATAAACGTAATTCACTCTGGTCAGCGCTTCATCGAAACTTTCCTCATCGAGTGCCTTGATCATAATCGTGGCACCGAAGATATCATTAAAGGTGAGCCCACATTTTTCCAGCAAATCTTTGATTTTTTTCATTATCTGGGAGGTTTGCTGGGTGATGTCTGGCGAGGTTGGCCTGTTATCTTTACCTAAATCCGGCAATATTCCGGAAAAATGATGATGGCCTCCAATTTGGAGAACTGGAGAATAAGGCCCGGTCGGCTTAATGTCTTTAAGTCCTTCGGGAATCTGTTTCTTTGGCATTGGCTACTTCTTTAGGGTTAATAAAAAGGTTAATAGAAATGATTGATATTTTGGAATTATCGATTAAGACTGCCTTGCAATTAAGAAAGAACTTTTAACAGAATAATTTATCACAAGCTAATGGCTATGTCAATTGCGATAAAATTCCTTTACTAATTCTAAAACGACATTGATTCAATACTTTCTGCCGCGAAAAATTCCTTAGTTGTCTCTAGAGCTTTCGTTTCATCAAAATTCTTGCAAGTGTAAATGATCAAGGAGAAGAACTTGGCGTTGGCCCAGACATAGAGCGAAATCCCGGAATCAATGAGCGGCACGAAGGCGTCATATCCCTGGTTCTCTTCTTTGCCCTGGCCGCCGGGTGAAAAAATAATTGGCTCGCCGTACATTTTTAGTTCTAGCGAATCAGTAATTGTTTGGAAATAATCTTTAATGGCTTGGACGTCGATTTCTTTTTGGTAAAAGCCTTCGAGCAGAAATCTTTGCCTGATAATATTTGGCGCTAAATTTTTCATAATTTTTTAATATATAATATTATACAAACCCCTTTAGAAACCCGCCAATTTCATAATTATATTATAACACAAAAACAGGCATGGCTGCCTGTTTTTGTTTCATGAGCTCCTTTTGCGAGTTGACTATAAACTCAAAAAATAAAAAAGGGAGAACATTGTCTCCCGTAGTAATACCCCCCGATTTAAACTAATGGTTCCCAACCTTTGAATACCTTCTTTTTCAGGGCTTCGAATAAACTAATCGCATTTTCCGGTGATTCAAATTCTTCCACCATTAATTGTATGGCTCTATCCGTCGCGCCAGATTGCATTACTCCAGAAATTTCTTGAAGCCGTTTGTATTGTTTTAGCTCATCCTTGTCGGGATAGTTTTCAACATGTTGCTCAAAGCTCATAGCCTTGCCAAAAGATTTTCCATTACTCACGATATTACCTCCTATATTAAAAGATTTATAAATTATTTCGAAAGTGCTTTTGACTAAAAAGCTTAACACAATTCATCTATAAATGTCAATACTTTGAAATTCTACTTACCATTAACTCTAAATGAACAAATTAATAACAAAAAACACCAATAAATTGGTGCTTTTTGTTTGGAGCGGGTAAGGGGAATATCTCGCTCGGCCGCCGCCATAATGCGGCGGCTTCGCTCGTCCGGGGTCAGCGCTAAATATCCCCCGGATATTTAGCGGCGCTCGTCCACTCGTTA
>JAPLVX010000011.1 GCA_026396945.1 Candidatus Falkowiibacteriota bacterium | reverse complement strand
ATGTTTGGCTCGTCTTAGGTTTCCTTATCTCTTACCGCGCCAGTAATTTGAGGATTAAAGCCTGGAGTTTTAATAAAAATTTAGCTAAAGAAATGCTGGCCAGCTCTTGGCTGCTGATGCTCTCGGCGGCGGCCAGTTATATTTATCTCAAGATAGACCAAGTAATGATCGGCGCTTATTTGGGGGTGAGAGAGGTCGGCTTATATGCCGCCGGCGTTAAGTTCGTCGAGGTTTGGTATTTTATTCCGGCCATGATTTGCGCTTCATTGTTTCCGGCGATAATAAATGCTAGAAAAGCTAATAATTTAGCAATGTATCGCTCCCGACTTAGAAACTTATATTGGCTCTTGGCGATTATTGCGGTTTTAATCGCTCTACCCTTAACATTTTTGGCCGCCTGGGCGATCAATCTTTTATTTGGCGCCGCTTATCTGGGGGCGGTTGAAATTCTGCAAATTTATGTTTGGTCCGGCGTCGGCTTATTTATTGGCTGGGGAATTAATCAATATTTTTTATCGGCCAATCGTTTGCGGGCCATCTTTTGTTTTAATCTGTTTTCCATGCTTTTAAACATCGGCCTTAATCTTATTTTTATTCCTCGCTTTGGTTTAAACGGTGCCGCCTGGGCGACGCTTATTTCTTATTCAGTCGGACCATTAGTGGTCTGGGCAATCGGGACTAAGAAAAAAATGCGTTCGTAGTCTGGGCAATCGGGACTAAGAAAAAAACGCGCTTGTGGGCGCGCCGCTAATTTTTCTTGGCTTTAAGTTCTTTATATTTAAAAATAACCGCCAGCCATAAAGACGAGGAGAATAGAGCGTAAAAAAATCCGTTGAAAAAACCGGCCTTATAATATTTTTTTTTGAATAGAAAATCGAAGAAAAAATAAACCGGCAAAACGAGGGCGAGAAAAAACAATTTTCCACGCCCATAATGGCGCTTCTGTTCTAGCCATTTTTTGGCAAGGAGGCTGGAATAAAGGTTCATTTTAATCATCTCGTTTTCCACGCCAAACCAGTTCTCGTGCTTTAGATTTCCGCCTAATTTTTTTATTTTATTTTTGTCGACTAGGATGACTTCATGCACCGGGCAAGAAAAACGCAAGGAGTTTCTAAATAACATCGGTCGTTTGGTATAGGTATCATTAAGATAAGTTGAGAAAAAATGATTTGACCTGACCGCCCAATAGGCGTCAATTATCGGCGACTCAGGCTCAGCTTTTATAGCTCGCCCTAATTCCGGGCTTATTATTTCATCGGAATCAATCATTAGTATCCAGTTGTTCTTGGCTAGTTCGATGCCATAATTTCTTTGGGCATCAAAGCGCTCGAGCCGTTTCGGTTTTATGTTTGCTTCCGGGTATTCATTTCTTATTAAGTCCAGGGTTTTATCGGTTGAGCAATCGTCGATAATTATAAGTTCGTCAATCAGGGGCTTAATTGATTTAATCGCGTCCGTGATTATAGCTTCATTATTTTTGGTTAAAATTATTCCACTTATTTTATTCATATTTTATTCGTATCATTTTAGGGCTAAATTTCTTCGGGGTAGGCCAGGAGCATAGTTTCTCGGCTCAATTCAAAAGGATTGGCTTTTTTTATAATAAATTTATAGTTTGGACAAACTTTCTCTAAGTAAGGTTTAATAAGAAAAAAATCTTCAATCCGATGATAGATGGAGATCGCTAAGACGGGCTGATACTGTTTGATTATTTTCTCGGCGCCGCAGAGAGCAGCCATTTCTTCGCCCTCGATATCCATTTTTATTAAATCGATTGGCTCCGCTCTCTGAGGAGCTTGACTAAAGAATTCATCCAAGGCGACCAAACTTATTTCTTCTCCCGCCGATTCATTATTTAGACGGGAGCCGTTATTATTATTAGAGATATTAAGATTCTTGGCTGCTTCCGATAGGCCGAGCTTAATCGGTTTTATAATATTATCCCCCAAAATCAGGGCGTTTTTTTTAAGTTTAAGGAAATTATTGTTTTCCGGTTCAAAGGCATAAATTATTCTCGGCTTAAAAACTTCGTAAAAAATTAAAGCGCTATCCCCGTCATAAGCGCCCACATCAACGAAGACCCCCTGATTAAGTCTAGATTTAATCGCCGCCGGTAACCATTTTAAACCGCTTTGTCCGTAGGCGACCTCGGGTGATATTTGTAAATTATATTTGGAAAACTTGGTTCTAAGTTTATCGATTATCCGCGAACATTCTGCTTGTTCAGTCAATTCTTCCGCGCTGAATAATTTTGTTTGTTCAAGCCAGTTATGTTTTAGGGTGTAATCTTGTCGGCTAATAAATTCCTTGGCTCGAGCGACACTGTCCGCTTCTAAACCACGGGTTAAATTATTAATAGTTTCTAATTTTTCCACGGCGTCGAATTGGCGGAACCAATCATTAAATTCCTCGGCCAACCGACAGGCGTAGGGTGAGCGCCGGGCGGCCAAGGGGGTGGCAAGGGCAAATTTAAGCGTCTGCAATTTCCAAAATATTCTTTGTCTAAATTGGAAGGGAAAAATTTTTCTAATTATAGCTTTAAAAATTTTATTAATGAGGTTTGGCATAATTTTTGTTATGCTAAAAATATATCAGCTTATTGGCTAAAAATCAATTATTATTGACAATATTTAATAAATATGCTATATTAGAAGGGTAATAAATCATAGATATTAGTTATAATGATATTTATTTTAATATTAGCTAAATCATTTTGTATGAAATTCACTAATAAAACCCTAATTTATTTAGTAACCCCCGGCTTCCTGTTGCTTGGCCTATTTTTGGCGCTACCGGCGCAAGCCTTAAGCCCCTTGATTCGTCAAGTCAAAACTCCTGATAGCCCGAGTGTTTATTACTTAAATCACGCGACGCAATTAAAAAAGGCCTATATAAATGAGGCTGCCTATTTAGGTTACGGCAACAAGTGGTCCGAAGTTAAACTTATTAGCGATGAAGAATTAGCCAAATGGTCTGATGTCCTTTTAGTTAAAACTGAGGCCAGTTCCGATATTTATTATATTAAAGGGACGCAGAAAGCGTTAATCGCCTCCGGCTCGGATTTAATTAATCTTGGTTTGGTCAAAGAACCTATTTTAATAATTAGTCAAACCGATTTAGATCAATATACGCTAGCGTCTGACGCGGATTTAGGTTTAGTTTTAAGTTCTAATTCAATTAATCCCAACAATACAACGGTTGCGACCAGCCCGTCACTCGCTTCTTCAACCCTGAATATTTCTTTTACCGAGACGAACAATGCCACTAATAATAATATTTTAGCCGGTACCAATAGCAATTTGATCGGCGTGCTTAATTTACAGGCCGGCCAGAATGAGGTGGCAATTCGCACTCTCAAAGTTGATGTCACCGGCATTTATAATAGCGACTTAATTGATAAAGTTTATCTAACACTTGAGGATTATAAAATGGTTGACCGTTATTCGCATTTTACCAATCGTCAATTGGAGGTTAATTTTCCGAATGAGCCTTATTTAATTCCCGCTGGCGGAACCAGAACGATTCGAATTTGGGTTAATTTAAAAACCTGTACTTTCGCTTGCGCTAATCAGACAATTAGGACAGAAATCAAAGAGCCGTCGAATATCGTCAGCAATGCTTCAGTCGCCGGCGTTTTCCCCCTAACTTCTAATTATTTCAAAATACTATCGGTTCCGAATTTATTAGGTCAACCGCTTCTTCAGGAATTAGCTTTGGAGACCAATCCGAGCGGGCAAAATTTGATTTTAGGTAAATTTACTTTAGCGGAAACTTCCGGCAATGAAGATATTTACTTAAAAGAATTAACCTTGGTTAATGATGGATCGGCCAATTTTCGCGATTTGAAAACCTTCCGCTTACAAATAGGCGATAATATTATTTCGCGCGCGCCGCTCATGACCAGTGGCAATAAAATAGTTTTCAAAGTCAATTATTGCCGTATTGGTCAAGACAGCCCGGTCACTTTAACCGTTTTTGGGCAAAAATCTGATGATTTTGCCAGCGGTAGCACCCTTAATCTTGAGGTCGAGAGCGCCTGGATCGTCGGTAAGAATTTAAATGTCTCTTTAACGCCGACGGTTAATAATCTGGATGAAGTAAAAGTAATAAATTAAAATTAGCTAAATAAAGAAAAATAAGGGTCTGGCGGCCCTTATTTTTTTAGTAGTTTTTTGTTGGTTTATTTGTTATAATTGAATTAAGGCCAAGCCGGATTAATTTTTTAATCCCAGCCTAATAAATTTTTCTATGCCTAAAAAATTACAAGTCTTTTTGTTTTTTGTTTTTAGTCTAATATTATTATTTTGGCTGGCGCCGGTCGTGAGAGCGGATAGCTGTGACGTT
Source organism: Candidatus Falkowiibacteriota bacterium (assembly GCA_026396945.1). Taxonomy (GTDB): domain Bacteria; phylum Patescibacteriota; class Patescibacteriia; order Patescibacteriales; family UBA12465; genus JAPLVX01. The sequence continues at coordinate 3,049 of JAPLVX010000011.1, read as the reverse complement.
GACGTTAGCTTTGTTGTTCGTGATCCGGACGGAAATTTTATTCCCGGGGCTACGGTTGATGTTTATCGGCAAGTTATAGACGCCAATGGCTATCATAAGCCGGGGGTAAGACTCGGGGGCGCTAATGTGAACGCTACTTTAGGTTCGGCCGTTTTCCATTATCGCGATCCTGAGGGTGGCGGCACCGTGGCCGCTCGAGTAAAAACAACTAATAATCAAAGCGCGCCTTTTTATTTTTATGATTTAAGCGCCAGCTGTGGCGACAATAGTTTTGATGAAACTTTAAGCGGCCTTAACCTGATTTTACGCGACGCGGACGGTAATTTACAACAAAATACCAAGATAAATATTTATACGCAAAAATATGACGCCGACAATAAGCCGGTTAAAGAAAAAAAAGATTTGGTAACGACCTTAAATACTTCAGTTATCGGTGAAGCCAAGGTTTATGTGCCGCAGGGGAGTGTTAACAGTATTGATGGCCAGGGGGCAAATTTTTATGTTTTGGAGATCGTTCGTCCCAAGGGAACTTTTATCGAGTACGATTTAGCGGTTACGGCCGGCAATTTAACTAGCCTGGAATATTTTTTAAGCGCCTTACAGGCTAATTTTACCAGTCCCGACGGTTCCTTTTTCCCAGGTAAAACAAAAGTTGAAGTTTTTAAACAGATAACCGACAGTAATAATGCCCGGCAGAAGGGTGCTAAAGTCGGGGATTTTTCAACCGACGATAGCGGGACCGGCACCTTTGAATATCCGGCCGGGCTTTATGTCTTGGGAATCATTGGCAAAGACGGTAAATATCAATACTTTTGGGATATTGAAATCCAAGACCAAAAATTGAACGAATACAATTTATCTTCTAGCACTAATTGGACACCTAACGCCGGCGCTTGCGAAAGCAACTCAACCCTAACTCTTATGGTCGGCGATTATTATAATCAGTCTTTGTCGGGAATAAAATTTGAATTATATGACCAATTGACTAATTTAAATAATCAACCAGTGGCGAGCAGTAATGCGATTGCCAAGGGGACGATTGATTCTTCCGGTCGGGCGCTGGTGACTTTCAAGCCCGACTCGCGCAAGATCTACGCCCTAAAACTTTATGATAAAAATGCTAATTTCGGCGAGTTTTGGTTTTTTAACGCCGTAAAGTTCGTTTGCGGTTATGATCGCACCGTTACTAAGAGCTTGCCAGCTTTAAAAATTATTTTACGGGATTCGGCCGGCCGTTTAAAAAAGAATACTAGTTTCTCTCTTTATACTCAGCAAATAGATGCGGACGGTAACCCGGCCAAAGAGAAGAAAGATTTAGTGGCCACTTTAAATACCGGCGCCGACGGTGAGGCAATCGTTTATGTGGCTCCAAGCCACCCCTATGATTTAGATAAATCCGGCGTTTATGTCATCAGTGTCAGCGGCGATCATAATTCAGTCTTTGAATTATATAATATCAAGGTCAATCCGGTGCAAAATACCGTTATTGATTATTCTTTGAGCGAACTAGTGGTGACGCTTAAGAATGCCTCGGGCCAACTTTTGCCCAACCAAGCAGTTCGTCTTTATGAACAATTAAGTAATTCCGAAGGGCGAGTTTTAGGCAAGCAATTAGTGCCCGGCAAAACTGACAATAATGGAATTTGGCGTTTTGAGTATCCGGCCGGTCGTTATGCCTTAGTAATCAGTGACGATCTTAAAAAAGATAATATTTTTTGGGACGTCAATGTTAAAGCTGCCAAGTCTAACCGTTTTACGCTGGATGCTAATTTATTGCAGATGAATTTAAACAATTCGCAAATAGTAAATTTACCATCGTCCCTGACTTTAAAAGTTTTTGCCTTGGTAAATAGCGGCGGCGATTCCTATATTAAAGGCAAGGAGCAGGGCAGTTTATATATGAAACCCGGTTTTACCAATCGTTTTTCTTTAAGTCAAGCGCCTTATCTTATTTCTTATATTGACACCAAGAATAAAGTTGAATATGGGGTTGCTATTTGGGCCCAGAATCATAAATTACAGAAATTAACCCTTAATTTAAAAGCGACCAGTCGCATTGCGCCCGATCAATTATTTCATTTGAGTCCGCCTTCGGTAAGTACGGCCATCAATACTACTCCCGGTGACAAACCGGCGGCGACGGCCACAGTGAGCAATAGTTCTTTGGCCAATAAACTTAAAGGTTATATTTTACTGCAAATTGAAAATCAGGGACAGGCTTGGTATGTAAACCCACGGACCGGTAAGCGACGTTATTTGGCCAATGGCCAAGCGGCTTTTGATTTGATGCGCGGGCTCGGTCTGGGAATTAGTAATTCTAATTTACGAAAAATTCCGGTGGGACTAGATAATCGCTTTTATTCTAATTTTGAAGATAGCGACGGCGATGGTTTGCCCGATATTATAGAGAGCGCCCTGGGGACTAATAAAAATAATAGTGATACTGACGGCGATGGCTTTTTAGACGGAGCCGAAGTTGCCAGCGGTTTTGATCCCTGGCAGGCCAATAAACACTGGCCGATCGAGGCCAAATTAGTTAATTCTTTAAAAGGCCGGATTCTTTTGCAAGTTCAGGCGGCCGGTCAAGCCTGGTACCTGTACCCCAAAAATAGTAAACGTTATTTTTTGGCCGATGGTGATACCGCTCTGCAAATTATGAAATATTTAGGCCTGGGTGTAACTAATAAGGATTTGGAACAAATTCCGATTGAAGATTAATTATGCTTAAAACTACTGTTTCAAAAGATGCTCAAGGAGGAAATTGGCCGGCCTTAGGCAACGCCGCGGTCGTCGCTTTTTTGGAAAAAAATTTAAGCCACGGGAAACTGGCCCAGGCTTATATTTTTTCCGGCCCGGCCGATCTAGGCAAATTCACCATTGCCCTCGCCTTCGCTCGGAATCTCTTGGTCACCGATCCTAATTATCTTAGTGATGACCGAGAGCGGGAAAGAAATGAATTAGACCCGGTTGGCTTAAACGGCGATATTCACATTTTGAAATTAGAGGAAAATAAAAAAAATATTTCGATTGAGCAAACCCGGGCTTTTAT
>JAPLVX010000083.1:4790-5172 GCA_026396945.1 Candidatus Falkowiibacteriota bacterium | reverse complement strand
GAAAAAATTAGCAATAATATTTGGCGTTTGAATAATAAATATTAAAGCGTATAAAATAATTAGAAGTCGAGTCAAAGCCGGCAGATTTAATAAGCCGCTGATGATTAAAATTAAGAAAAAAGTCAGCCCCCCGCTTAGCAATCTAAGCCTAAAGGCCGTCCCTAAAAGTTCGTCCCGTTTTTCCGGATAAGCAACCAAATCACGATTCAAAATTCCATCCAAACCCAAGGAAGCAACAAAAGAAAACAAGCCTACGAAAGCCAGGACATAGCTTAAAACTCCGTAATTGCTAGGGCCTAAATAACGGGCGATCCAAGCGCCCACAAAGAAAGAAACCAGCAGAGAAAAAATCTGCCCTAAAAACATCCAACTGGTATTGGTG
>JAPLVX010000083.1:0-4778 GCA_026396945.1 Candidatus Falkowiibacteriota bacterium | reverse complement strand
TTGGTGAAATAACGCCGAAAACCCTCATGATCCAAAATCCAGGCCCAGGGTTTAGGAATAATTTTCTTCAATTTAGTAAAGAGGTAACTCCACATAAATAAGTACTAATATTATACTACTTTTAAGCCTGGCCACCAAACTTTTAATTGGCCAAAACCTCTAAATATTCATTGATTTTTAGCCAGTAATTTGTTATATTTTAAATATGACTAAACAGCTAAAAAAAATTTCCCTGCTCTTAGGCGATATTTTATTACTAAATTTGGCCCTTTATTTAACCTTGATTATCCGCTATCAAAGCCTCGATGTCAATCAGCTTTGGCAACGCCATCTCCCTAATTTTCTAATAATTTTTATAATTTGGCTCTTAATATTTTACATTAACAATCTTTATAATCTTAACACCATCACTAGCCAGCGGCGCTTCAATCGGCTTACGATTAATTCAACCCTAGTGGCCAGCGCTTTATCAACCCTTTATTTCTATCTTAATGTTAAATCAGACATCACTCCCAAAACCAACCTCCTTTTATTTATTATCATTTTCTTAATTCTCTTTCTCGCCTGGCGCTATCTTTTCAACCTTATCATTAAAACCTATTTACCGAAAAACAACTTGGCCATCATCGGCTCTAATCGTTCGGTAGCCAATTTAATCGCAAATTTGCAAGAGCATCCCCATTGGGGCTACCAGACAGCGATTATTATCAAAGACTTGGAACCGTTAAACGATTTACCGACTCTGGTTAAAGAGAAAAATATCAAAACTGTGGTCATCGCTGATAATTTTGGCGATCCGGCTAAATTAAATCAAGCTTTATTTGACTGTCTGCCCTTAGAATTAAACTATTTTAATTTTCCCGACTTTTATGAACTTTTAACCGGGAAAATTCCAGTCGAAGATATCGATCAATCTTGGTTTATCGCTAATCTCAGTAGCGGCCAAAAAAATTCTTTCATGGTTTTCAAGCGGATATTTGATTTCATTCTAGCGATTATTATTTTGATAATCAGTCTGCCCTTTTGGCCCTTAATCGCTCTCTTGATTAGAGTGAGCGGACCGGGTCCGACTTTCTTTAGGCAGGACCGCTTCGGTCAAAACGGTCGAATTTTTTCCCTCCTTAAATTCCGGAGCATGCGCGTTGACAATAATAATTTCTCGCCGACTTTAGAAAATGATAATCGGATTACTCGGATTGGTGGAATTTTAAGAAAGACTCGTCTCGATGAAATCCCTCAAATTTTGAACGTGGTTAAGGGCGAGATGAGCTTTATTGGTCCGCGGCCGGAACGTCCGGATCTCGCCGAATACTTAACTCAAGAAATTCCTTTTTATCGCACCCGCCTTTTAATTAAACCCGGGCTCACCGGCTGGGACCAAATTTCCGGCAAATATCATTCCCCGTCCAAGGCGGATACTTTAGAAAAATTACAATACGATTTATTTTATTTAAAACACCGCTCGCTTTATTTGGATCTGACGATTGCTCTTAAGACTTTAGCGATTATTCTTAGTCGGAGCGGACGTTAAAAGCGGATTCTAGGGCTGTCTTTAGAAACGACCGCAAAAGTTTAGATTTTTTTATGAATTTTTCCTTCATCATTATTAATTACCGTTCGCTTGATTTTACTAGAAGCTGTCTCAATTCCCTGTTTGAATTTCTGCCGACCGATAAAAGTTGGGAGATTATTTTAATTGATAATAATTCCGCTGACGGTAGCGCAGCTAAATTAAGTGCCGAATTTAAAAATCGTTTAACTTTTATTCAAAATGCTAGCAACCGCGGTTTTGCCACCGCTAATAATCAGGGGGCTAAAATCGCCCAGGGTCGTTATTTATTTTTCTTGAACAGTGATACGGAAATAAAAACTAATATTCTGCCCCCACTGCTTAGTCTTTTCGCTGCCCAAACCTCTGTCGGCATAATTGCCCCCTTGGTTCTGGCGCCAAATTTAAAGTGGCAATTTGGGGCTTGCGGTCGCCGCCAAACTTTAAGCAGCCTTTTATTCCAAACCACTAAAATTAATTGGCACGAAGCCGGCTTGGCCGATTACTGGACGACCGACTGGGTTAGCGGCGCCGCTTTAATAATCAGACATGACTTATTTAATAAGATTGGCGCTTGGGACGAAAATTTTTTTCTTTATCTAGAAGACACGGATTTATGCTTCCGGATAAAAAAAGCTAATTACAAAGTCGCGATTTGCCCGACCGTGAGTTTAATCCATTACGGCGGCCAAAGCCCGGCCACGAGTAATGAGCGCCGGCGCCATTATTATCTTTCGCAAAGCTATTTTTTCCGGAAACATTACGGCCGCGCTCGTGCGAGTCTAATGGCTCTAATCCGCTGGCCCTACAAAACTTTAATTTTACTAAAAAAATGATCGTCGCTTTTAATCTTTTGCCCTATACCGAAGTCAGCGGCTTGGAAATTTATGCCGCCGAATTGATTCGCCATCTCCAGCTTGATCCCCAAGATCAAACCATTCTTTTTACTAATCAGAAATCGGCCGAACTCTTTAAAAATCTTCAGCCGCGAGCAATTATTAAAACGAAAAATTTCCGCCACTTAAATCGTTTAACCATAACTCTCTACCAACAATTTGCTTTCATAAAAGTTTTGCGCCGGGCGAAAGTTGATTTACTTTTTTGCCCCTCCTTAGCGGCACCGCTGGCCTGGCGCAAGAAAATCGTGGTTATTCATGATTTAGCCTTCTTGCGTTTCAAGCAAGAATCCGGCCGAATTTTTCGGGTTTATTTAAGATTAGCGATTTGGTCGGCGAAAAATTGGTCCTTAAAGATTGCAGCTATTTCCGAATTTTCCCGCCAGGAAATTTCTTCCCTCTTAAAAATAGCGCCGGAAAAAATTCCGATAATTTCTTTTGGCGCACCGGAATTAGCTGATGTCGACACTGATTTCGCCGGGCAGACTTTAAAAAAATTTAATTTAATAGATAGCGATGGTAATAAAAGAAAATATTGGCTCTATCTGGGCGCCGGTTATTATCGTAAAAATTTAAATCGCCTGCTCGAGGCTTTTAGCCTCTTTAGTCAAGAGCGAACAGAACAAAATGATTCGAATTGTTATCTAGTGTTAGCCGGTCGTCAAGACGCCGGTTTTAAAAAATTAGCTGAGCGGCTAGATTCCGAGCCGGCTCTTGCCACCCTAAAAGACAAAATTATTTTTAGTGGCTTAATTAGCGAAGCGGCCAAGACGGTCCTGTTAAAAAATTCTTTAGCCTTAGTGCTCGTTTCTTTATATGAAGGTTTTGGCATACCGCTATTAGAGGCGCAAGCGGCCGGAACAGCGGTTTTATCTAGCCGAAGTTCAGCCCTACCAGAAGTGGCGGGAGCGGGCGCTTATTTCGTCGATCCTTTAGATACTAAAGCGATTAAAGACGCCCTAAGCTTTCTTTATCTAAATCCCGATGCCCGACAAAAATTAATCAAACTAGGAGTAGCTAATTTAAGCCGCTATTCTTGGGACAAGACCGCGGCTAATTTCAATCTACTTTTAAGAACTATAAAATAATTTTTATTAACCCTTCTTGGTTGGCCCCTATCGATTAACCCGACTCGATAAAAATATTTAATCCCTAAAAATATGAGCTTTCGACAAATAATCAGCAAGCATAGAAAATTGTGGCAAAAATTTGCGGCCAATTGGTTTTATTTTAAAACCAGCCAGGCGCGCCGGTTAATAAAAATTTTTAAAGGTTTATGGTTCTTGATTCTCTGGCCCCTAGAAATAAGCGGCGACTTATTATTTGCCCCGCGCGCTAAAGCCAAATCTCTTAAGTTGCCGCCGAACCCCAAAATATTAATTATTAAAATTGATCAGCTCGGCGATGTTTTATTCTCCACCTGGTTATTGCCTGCCTTAAAAAGACAATGGCCGCAGAGCCAAATTGATTATCTGATCAATCCTAAAAGCGCCGCCGTGTTACAGAACAACCCGAACATCCAAAAACTTAATTTCTGGTCTAATTGGCTCTTGGCCAATATCCCCGGCCGGCAAAAAATAAGTTTAAAAACCCGCTGGCAAAAATTTAAACAAAACCGCGCCGCCAATAAACTAACCAAAAAAGAATTAAAAGCGGCCAAATATGATTTAATTATTAACGGCCGCGGTTTTTGGCCCAGCAGTAATTTCTTGGGACGAAGTTTGGGGGGGGGTCTAGTCTCTTTTGATATCAGCCAATTCAGTTTTCTGGCCAATATAATTGTTCCCTATGATTTAAAGGCTTGGGAAGAAATTAATTATAAAAATCTTCTGGAAAAAATTGGCGTGGCGCCGGAAATTATTAAAAATTTAGACGCCCGGGGACAATTTTATAATTTCCCGCCGAGAGCCGGCCAAACCCCCGCCACTCACCCTGACCAAGCGCCCGAATCAATCTGGATCCTGTCGCCCGTTTCCTATGATCCGGAAAAAACTTGGTCGCCAAAAATTTGGCAAAAATTTATTGAAATTTGGCTAAAGCAAAATCCCGGGCCAAGGCTCGTCATTAGCGGACTGAAAGAGCAACTGGATTGGCTGGAACAAATAAAAAAGGGCTTTTTACAAAAACCCTGGCTCCTGTCTCGCCTCAATTTCCTCACCGATCTAAATATCGGGCAATTAGCTGAGTTGATTAAAAATAGTCAGGGCTTTATCGGCTTGGAATCTTTTCCGGCTCATTTAGCTATCGCTTTTAAGAAACCAACTTATTGCCTAGTTAATAGTCGTCTTTTTTATGTGCCTAATTTAAGCCGGCAAAAATTAGTTGATGGTCGG
>JAPLVX010000085.1 GCA_026396945.1 Candidatus Falkowiibacteriota bacterium | reverse complement strand
TTGGGAATAATTGTCTTAGGTTTAGGGTCAGTCATAAAAATTATTAGTTATAAGGAGTTAAGTGACGGCGCGGCGAACGCGGGAAAATCATTTTTAAATCTTCATTAGTAAAGCCGCCCAAAAAGAGGATTAAGAGTAAATAGATTAAGACAGCGCTTATCAGCATTAGGACTAAATTTCCTATTGAAGCCATCCAAGCGGCCGGGCATAAATATAGGAATAGCCCCATTAAGCCAGCGGCGAGAAGCGATTTAAAGAAGGCTTTTAGATTGGGCAAAAAATGACTATAGCGCCAAACATAGTAGATCGAAGCGAGGGCGATTAAGACCTCGCTATAAATAGTCACTCCGGCCGCGCCGAAGTAAGAGTAACGAGGAATGAAGAATAAATAAGCGGCCAGCGAACTAAAACCAGTGAAGGCATAAATGCCGATCATTTTTCTTTGTTTATCCAGGGCAATAATGGCATGAGCGAAAATACAACCTAAGAAAATAGCGGCGATAGCGATAATTAAAACTTGTAGGATCGGTCCGGCTAAGACAAAATCTCGACCGGCGACAAACAACATGGTTGGTTTAGCAAAAAATTGTGCCCCAATAACTAGGGGAATAGCGCAAAAAGCCATGACGTCAAAAGACTTTTGCAAGACCTTAGAAAAATGTTCCGGATTTTTATTGAGCCAGTCAGCTGTTAGAATCGGCAGAATAACACCAGCGAAGATAAAAGGAACAGCCGTTAAGACATCGATAATTTTATAGGCCGCTCCGTAAAGACCGACCGCTTCCGGACTTTTGAATAGAGATAGAATTAAAGTATCAGCCTTAAGATAAATTAAATTAAAGGCAATTGTAACAGCCAAGGGCCAAGTTTTAGTAACGATTTGTCGCCACAAAGAAAGGTCAATGCGAAATTTTAAATTAGTTAAGCGTCGAGAGAAAAAGTAATGAATTAAAAAGCTGCTGAGAGTTGAGGCCACGGTTGCCCAAAGAATTCCTTTAAGATCATATTTACCCTGGATGCTTATATAAATCCCAATTATTAGAAATAAGCGGCTGAAAACTTCGGCCAAAGAAACCGCCTCCATTTTAAGATTTTTTTGAAAGAGGCCAACTAGGATTTGGTTTAAAGCCGGAAAAACAAAAGATAGGGCGGCGATTAAAACCCCTAGTTTTATGGTTTGGTCATAAGGTAGGAAGAGGGTGACAATCGGCGCTAAACCTAGGAAAAATAGCACTGAGACTAAACGGAGAGAAAAAAGATTATTAAGAATTTTATTTTCTTCCTCTTTGGCGCCGCTAATCATTTGTACCGTGACTAAAGTAAGACCCAGGTCAGCGATGACCGCGAAAAAGGAAAGGAAGGTAATAATCGTGGTATATTCACCGAAGCCGGTTTGACCAAGATATCTGGTCATTAAAGCTAAAGCAAAAAGACCCAAGATAGTCGAGATAACTTTGCTGGCAATCTGGATTAGAGTATTGTAGGCAATTTTTTTGGGCAAAGACATAAATTTTTGGGAGCCCGATCAAGCTTGGTAATCTAAATATTTATTTGCTATAATGTTAATATCATTTTTATTATATCAAAAGCATATGAAAATTACTAAAAAGGGCATGCTAGCTTTTTGTCTGTCACTCATATATTTGGCGCTTTTAACCGGAGCAGTTAGGCCAACCTTGGCGGCCAGCACTCTCTGGGGTCAACAAACCGGGATGCAAGATGTTGGCTCTAACGCTTATGGCCAAACCGATCCTGAAGATATCAGAATCACCGTTGTTAAGATTATTAACACGGTTTTGCTATTTTTAGCAATCATCATGTTAGCCTTGGTGCTTTTTTCCGGCTTCAAATATATGACCTCCGGCGGTAATGAGCAAAAAGTGAGCGAGGCTTTGGGGTATATTAAGAATGCTACCATTGGTCTCGTTATTGTTTTAATGGCTTGGGCAATCAGCTTTGCTCTACTCATGAGATTGCGCGCTATTACTAGCGGCCAAACTAGTTATTTATACGGGCCTTGGTACTAGACAAATTATTAAATAATGGTATTATATAGGTAAAGCTAGTTGTTAATACAATTAGCTTTTTATCTACTAAAATATAAAACCATTAAATATAAATAAGGTCATATCTTTGGCCAATAAAATTATGTCAGAACTATCAAGCGCAATTAAACAAATTTGCGACGAAAAAAATTTAGATTATGACACCGTCGTCGGTGCGATCGAACTCGCCCTGGCCGCCGCTTATCGTAAAGATTACGGCGAGAAAAACCAAAATATAAAAGTTAATTTCGATCCCTCAACCGGCACGACAGCAATGTTTGATGTTAAGACCATGGTTGAAAATTTACCGGAAAAAATAGAAGAAGAAATGAGGCAGAGTTTAAATGATCCTAAGGAAAATGGGAAAATTATTACTATTGTCGAGGCCACCGACGAAACTGAGGCGAAAAAGTTTAATCCGCGAAGGGAGATCCAGCTAAAAGAAGCTCTGATTATGAGTCATGCGGCCGAGATCGGCGAAGAAATTCTAACTGA
>JAPLVX010000047.1:833-3195 GCA_026396945.1 Candidatus Falkowiibacteriota bacterium | reverse complement strand
GGCGCGCCCTTGGTAGTCATTTTTAACTCATTACCCCGAGAATAAATAATTGAAGATCGTTTGCGGTCGAAGTCATAAGGAATTTCTTCAATTTTTTTACAGCCAAGCAAATCTAATTTCTTGTAATCTAAAATCGCTTGGTCTAATAAACTTTTTATCCCCGTTTCAAAATAGCCGTTTATATAAGCCGACTCGAAAACCGGTTCTGAGTTCTGGCCATAAACGTCTATATGTTTGATAACCGTAATTCTATCTTGAGTTAAAGTGCCGGTTTTATCAGTGCAGAGAATATCCATCGAGCCAAAATCAGGAATTGAGCTCAATTTTTTTACTAGGACCCCACGTCGGGCCATTTTAATCGAGCCCCGCGACATTGTAACACTCATAATCATCGGCAAGAGCTCGGGCATAACTCCGACTGCGACCGCCAGAGAAAAGATCAGGGATTCAATCAGATCCTTTTTCAAAACCGCGTTAATTAAGAATATTATAACCACGATCACCGTAATCGTTTTAATTATCAAATAGCCGAATTTTTTAATTCCCAATTCAAAGGCATTCAATTCTTCGGTTTTATTCAAATCTTTGGCAATTTGCCCGAATTCGGTCTGCGTCCCGGTTTTAACTACCAGAAATTTACCGAAACCGGAAACAATATTGGTTCCGGAAAAAACCAGATTATTTCCTTGGCCAGCATTTTTTTCTACGGGTAAGCTTTCGCCGGTTAAAGTTGCTTCATTTAAGAAGAAATCATCCGCTTCTAAAATTAAGCCGTCAGCGGGAATAATATCACCGGCCGACAAAAGAACAATATCCCCGGGAACAATCATTTTGGTTTCCAGCCTTATTTCTTTGCCCCCGCGCCAAAGGCGCGCAAAAATACTTAGTTTTTTGGCAATTTTGTCGGCCGCTTGCCCAGATTTATATTCTTGATAAAAATTTAAAATTACGCTCAAAAGAACCATGCTGGCGATAATCGCCGCGCTTTTTAGGGAACCGGTGGCCGCTGAAATAAGCGCTGCCACGATTAAAATCATGATCATCGGATCCTTAAAATAGCTTAAAAACTTCAAGAACGGGTGCATTTTCTTTTTGTCTTCAATTTTGTTATAACCGTAGAGGCTGAGTCGCCGGGCGGCCTCGGCTTCTTCCAAGCCTTCTGGCCGGCTACCCAAAAGAGTGAACAGCTCGGCCTGGCTCTTGTCCTTTATATCTTGAAGATTTAAATTGTCGGGCATATAAATTAGTTAGACCGTTTTAATTAAGCTTTTTAAATTATAGCAAATTTACCGCCTTAAGAACATAATTTTTTATAATCACGTAACAGGAGATTTAATTCTTTATGTTCGCTTTCAGCCTTTTTAACTGAGGCTTTTAGCGGTTCCAGAAATTGTTTTAAGTATTCCGGTTGCTTAATTAAATTTGATCCATGTAGGGCCGACTCCGCTGAATTTATGAGTTTTATTAATTTTTGGCTGATTGGCCCTAAGGCTTGTTTAAAGAAAATTTTTTTTAGAATTTTTAGATCAGTTTTCAGATTAAATTTTTTTTGTTGGCCCGACTTTAGAATATAATAGCCCACACTATTTATTCGACCCCGGCCTAAATCATTAGGCCAATCATGAAGATCGTCGTCTAATTGGCGCGCGTTTAAATAACCCCGAAAGAAGTTCAATATTTTTTTAAATTCTTTATCATTCGGTCGGTGGCCCTGATAAATAAGAATGGCTAGGGGGCCTAAGGCGTGGGCTAAAGATTTTTCGTGCAAGTTTCTAAATTCCGCCCCGTGCCTCGTCGCTCCCCGTGGCGGTCTCATTAAAATAGAGTTTTTTAAATAGTTTTGAGAATTTTTTAGCTCTTGATAATTGTAATTTTCTAAATCAACCAAGAGGCGGCTAAAAAATTTATCCCACTTGACGCCCAAGCTTAGATTTTGATAAATAGTCAAAAAATTTTTAAAAGCTAAATTGGCGATTGGTAATAAAATGTTTTCCCCCTCATTGTCGAGGAGGTTATCATAAATTTTATAAGCTAACCACAAATAAAAGTTCGCTTGCCCCAGCTTGATTATTAGGGGCCGAATTTTTGAATCTATTTCTAGATTCTGCGCTTGCCCAAAGAATAAGGGTAATAAGCCGATCTGATAGTCATAATCGCTTTTTGCTAAAGCCTTAAGTTCGCCTAAACCAGCGGCGGCCAGAGCTGGCGGCCAAGCGCTTAGTTCACGGCATAGCCCCTGAAGTATTATTTGATAAATTTTTTTATTGATTTTTAAAATTGGGGTGGCCAGGATTTTGGTTTTAGCGTTTTTGGTCAGGCTTCCGTTTTCTATAATCCCAATTTTTTTACTCGCCCCTAGCTT
>JAPLVX010000047.1:0-811 GCA_026396945.1 Candidatus Falkowiibacteriota bacterium | reverse complement strand
GCTTAAATTTTATCTGGGTGTCAATTTCATTCAATTTGCTTTTACTCGTTTGGATAAACTTTAATAATTTGGACAGGGCGACTTTTTGAGTTTTTAATAAGAAAGCGATGCGGATATTTAAACCTAAATCGACGACGTCGTTTTCATTATAATACGGTCCGCCAGCGGCCACTTCGCGGTCAATTAAAATTTTTAGTATTTCCGCCCACTGCTCGCCGCCAATTAAGCCCGGTTGCCTCTCTTGTTGAATAATTAGCCGTAGAAAAAGATTATTTAAATCTTTCTTGCCGCCATTCAAGTCGGTTTTATCACCAGTTTTTGAATCGATTTTAGCGCCCGTTTTTGAATTCGCCTCCGTTATTTGTTTTTTCTTGATCATTCGTTTGTTTTTTAATCATTCGTTTCTTCTTTCTCTGTTTCATCAACGTCTTTATCAATTGCCTCATCAACTAGCCGCGGCAACGTTTCCGGGCTCTCGGCTTCAATCGTCCCGAGAAAATCTTTTTCAATTATATTTTTACTCGACGCTAGGCCGATTCCTAACCCGCTCGCCACTCCTGTTTTAGTTGAGAAAAACGCTTGCCAAATTTTAGCTTGATGTTCCGGCTTTATTCCCGCCCCGTTATCTTGAATTTTAATTAAGATTTTATTAGCTTGAAGCCTAATATCTATGTTCACTTCCTTGTTTATATTATCCGCCCTAGCTTCGCAGGCCTCGACCGCATTAGATAACAAATTAGCGATCACCTGGCTGAATTTCAAGGGATCGCCATAAATTTTAATATCCGCATCACTATTAATACTTAGTTTA
>JAPLVX010000020.1 GCA_026396945.1 Candidatus Falkowiibacteriota bacterium | reverse complement strand
TCGCTAAAGATTTAATCGCCAGCGGCGGCGCTTATCGTTGTTTTTGCAGTGAAGCCAGACTAGCGGAAATGCGCCTGGAGCAACAAGCCAATAAACAGGCGCCACGCTATGACCGCTTATGCCGTGATTTGAGCGCTGAAGTTATTGAAGAAAAAATAAAAAATGGCTACAAATATGTAATCAGACAAAAAATGCCGCTAGACGGGGAAGTGAAAGTATCTGACGAATTGCGGGGTGAAATAATTTTTAAGGCGGCCGATTTAGATGACCAGGTCTTGATAAAATCAGATGGTGTTCCGACTTATCACTTCGCCAATATCGTTGATGATCATTTAATGCAAATCTCCCACGTGACGCGCGGCGAAGAATGGTTACCCTCATTCCCCAAAAATATCCTTCTTTATCAAGCCTTCGGTTGGACCCCACCGAAATTTATCCATCTCCCCTTGCTTTTAAATAAAGGCGGCGGAAAATTAAGCAAACGACAAGGCGATGTCTTTGTGGAAGATTATAAAAATAAAGGCTATTTGCCGGAAGCGATTACTAATTTTTGCGCCCTCCTAGGCTGGCACGGCAAAGACGATCAAGAGTTATATACTCTTGGGGAGTTAGTTAAAAAATTCAACATTGAGGGCTTAGGCGCCAGTCCGGCAATTTTTGATTTAGAAAAATTAAATTATTTTAACGGCTATTATTTAAGAAAGAAAAATTTAAATGAGCTGCTTGAACTGTGTTTGCCCTATTTAATAAACGAAAACGTTTTAGAAAATGTCGGACGCGGCCAATTTAAAATTATTAATAGCGGCCAAATCATAAAAACCAAGCAACTAAAAAATATCGTTGCCTTAACTCAAGCCCGACTCATAAGTGCCAGCGATGTTTCGGAATTGAGTAAGTTTATCTGGCTGGAACCAAGTTATAAAGCGGAATTATTGAAATGGAAAGATTTGGAAATGAGTATAATTAAGTCCAACTTGGAAGAATTAAATCGAGAGCTAGAGGTAATAAATCCCAGACAATGGGATAAAGACTTCTTAGAACAATTAATTATTAATTATCTGAAAACTCATAATAAAAAGAACGGGGATTATCTTTGGCCCTTACGGGTCGCTTTAAGCGGTCAAAAAAATAGTCCCGGACCGTTTGAAATTGCTGGCGCTTTAGGCAAGGAAGTTGGTTTGAAGAGAATTAAACGGGCAATTGAAATGATTAAGTAAGTTTTTGGTATAAAAGAATAATTTTATTTTAATATTAATTAAGAAATAATAGGCAATCTGACCTATTATTTTTTATTGACAAAATGCTAATTAAATGATAACGTTAAAAGTCAGATTTTTTATCTTTGATATCTATTGTCTTTAATATATATCTTAATCAAATTTCTGATTCAAAAAATGAACCTTAACAATTTTAACTCCCAATAATATAAACATGAGAAACAAAGCTCTATTTTCGATGCTTACGGCCATGTTGTTCGGCCTGTTATTAATGATCGGCTCCAAAAACGCCTCTTCCCAAACGAAAAATATATCACCCGTATTCATGGGTGATAGTATTGCTTCGTTAATATTCGTGAGCGACAATATCGCTAAAGAATTTGAACTCCTTGATACTTTGATCAAGGCTTGCGGTGAAAAAGAAACTGATAGTGAAATTAGAGTAAAGCTTGATTGGTTCTACCGATATGAGCTGACTCTCAACGAAAAGAGTTTTATTTTAATCAGCCATAAGTGGATAAACCAGCCCGGCGGACCGGAGTCTGTTGGCAAGCTCATCGACGTTATCGTAAGGGTTGAATCAATTTCAAAAGTGGAAACAATTTCCTATCAAATTTATCCAAAAGGATTTTTGTTCTTCGATAAGAATGAGCAGGGCAAAGCCAGAAATTCGTTTGAAGAATTAATAAGCCTGGCCAAGGAGAAATGAGAGCTGGTAGACTAAGCCAGCAAAATTCAAGTCCGTATCCGAATCTATGATACGGGCTTTTTAATTTCCCAAAATCATAAAAATGTGCTATACTTATTTTTATGAAAAAGGGACTAAAAATTATAATTCTCCTTATTTTTGTGGGTAGCTCTTTGACTAAAAGAAACAAATGGATGCTTTACAGGCCAAACAAAAGGCTTATGCCGCTTTAATCGCGCAAAAACAAGCGGAACGGGCTAACTTAAATAATCAATTATCAATCTTAGAGAATTCGGCCGCTAAACTTCAATTAGATATTGACGGCGTTAATTTAGAAATTGATCGCAATAATTTAGAAACCAAAAAAATTCAACTAAACCTAGAAAATACTGACCGCACAATCGGCCAAGAAAAAATCCATATGGCCAATCTTCTTCGCTTAATGTACAAGCAAGACCAAGTTTCCACTTTAGAAATTTTGCTCCTGAATGATTCACTGACTGAATTCTTGAACCAAATGAAGTATGTAGAGAATACTAATTCTGAAATAAATAATAGTTTAGACACCCTGAAAGAAAATAAAGCCGAACTAGAATTAAACCAGCAAGCTTTGGCCGATAAGAAAAAAGAATTAGTGGCTTTACAAGATCAGCTCCAGGGAAAGAATGACAAGTTAGTGGCGGAAAAAGAAGACAAAGTATTTATTATCGACCAAACTAAGTCTTCGGAGCAAGCTTATCAAAGCCTCCTGATGAAAGCGAAGAGAGAACAGGACCAAGCGGCGGCTGAAATTCTTAGCCTAGAAAAGACCGTGAGAGATAAACTGGCGGCTAGTCAAAAAACCCGTTTGGATAATTCGGATGCAACTATGTCTTGGCCGGTAACTAAGAATTACGTCACCACAACTTTCCATGATCCCGACTATCCTTTTAGAAATATTTTAGGTGACCACCCCGGGATTGATATTAGGGCAGCGCAGGGAAGTCTAATTAGCGCAGCCGCTGCCGGTTACGTAGCCCGCGTAAAATTCGACGGTACCAAGAGTTACGCCTATATTATGATTATCCATAACGACGGACTCTCAACGGTTTATGGCCATGTTTCCGGCGTTAACGTCGCCGCTGACCAGTATGTAGAAAGAGGCCAGATTATCGGTCGAAGCGGCGGTATGCCCGGTTCAGTGGGCTCTGGTGGCTTTACTAGTGGACCTCATTTGCACTTCGAGGTGAGAAAAAATGGTCTACCAGTTGACCCACTAGAATATTTACCCTAATTTTGTTTGATATTAAATAAAATATAATAAAAACTACCTTAAATTGGTAGTTTTTTGATATATATATTGACATTATTTAAACAAAATGTTAAACTATATAAGTTGAATAATTTCCTAGTAATAATCGTGTTAAAAAAATGATCAAATAATGGTAAAAATAATTCTAATGATTGCCGGCTGGATTATCGGCCTATTTGTTCTTATAGGAGACCTATATGTCAGATTATTCACTGAATTCCCAATGAGCCTGGGTGCAATCATCTTTCTAATTTTAGCCCTTATTTTCTGGGCTAGATACATCCATTTATCATTGCAAAAGCTAAAAAAGACCTAATCGCTCTTTATAAAAAAGCTGTACTCAAAATACAGCCTTTTTTATTTTTTTTCTAATTTTTCAAAGGGTGAAACTCCTTCTGAACTTTCCGGGCATATAAATCAGAGGCATGAACATAGCGAGTAGTAGTATCAAGCGATTCGTGACCAAGCAAGACCTGAATGGCGGCCGGATTAGCCCCAGATTCGGCTAAATAGGTAGCGAAACCGTGACGAAGCGAGTGAGCCGATGTCGGGACATTAATTCCTAAAAGTTCCCGATATTTTTTTATTCTTTCTTGTAAATAATTCGGGGAAATTTTTTTATTTTTATCAGTATTATTTAAACCGCGATAGGGAATAAAGACGAACGGGGAATCAGAGGCGCCCCGAATCTTATCAATATACTCTCTAATGATTTTAAAGGCCCGTGGAGTTAGATAGACAAAACGCTCTTTTTTGCCTTTTCCTAAAACAAATATTTTGCCTTCTTTATCAATCGCATTAATTTTTAAATTTACGAGTTCGGAGATTCTCATGCCGGTGGAAAATAAAACTTCGAGCATGGCGCGATTACGGGCCGCGACCTGTTTATTGGTTTCGAATTTAGAAGGGAACTCCAGCAAGGTTATTAACTCAGTCAGCTCGGCTACCTGGGGCTTCTTCTTGATCGTTTTGATCATCTTAATCACGTCCGGTGGCAAAGGAGCGGCATAATCCATCTCAATTAGGTATTTAAGGTAAGTTCGAAGGACTGAGAGCATACGGTTGATAGAGTAGGCGTTAAGGCGTTTTTGGCCTAAATGATCGTTGGCGGTCTTACGGTCAATCGAAGTTAACTGTGCTTTATAATTTAAAATGTCGCGCTTATTTAATTTAGAAAAATTAATTTTATTAGCAATTAAAAAATCCGTAAAAACTTGGAGATCGCGTTCATAATTATATAAAGTCTCCGGGGAATAGTTGTTAACCTTGAGATTGAGCAGGAAATCGTCAATCAGGGGTAATTTATCAGCCATATGCGTGTTTGGCCTGGTTTATTGGCCTTATGTGTAACTGAGTATAATATCCCTTACACTCAGTTATAATATAACTCATTTACAATTAATAAGCAAATAGACCCCAAAGCCCTGGTTGTCCCATAAGCTTCCAAGCCGTCTCAAGCCTCTAAAAACTTCTAAAATCTTACGATTTAATTATAAGTAATCCCCAAAACTGAACATCGGGATTGAACATTAAAATAATTTTTAGAGTGAGAATAAAGGCGCCGATAATAATCAAACAAAAAACTAGAATCGCCAGAAAAAAGGTTATTTTGAATAAATTTTCCATATTTATTGATAATAGACCTTATCTTTATACCTAAGATCTATATATTTTATTTTATTAAAATTATCTTTGATGGTTTCCCGTTTAACAGCAATCAGCTTGTCTAGTTGGTCCAGGGCCCCTTCCCTGGTGCTAAAATATATTTCCGGCCCGCCGTCAAGGGCTAGTTTAATGGTATTCAATTCATTATCAAAAAAATATTTGTTAATTTTAAAATCAGGATAATTTTTTATTTTATCGGACAAGGCAAAGATAAACGGCAAATAATCTTTATTTAAATTAAGCTGACTATTATTAAGAGTCAAACTATTAGCGCTCCGATTTTCCAAAGTAAAGAATTGCTTCTTGCTGTCTTCGGTCACCGGCTCATCGTTGATCAGATTGCCGTCTTTATCAGAAAAATAATAATTATTCCCTTCTTGCCAAATAAAAGCATAGGGCCGCTCAACTATTTTTATTAGAATTTCTCGTGACCACCATTTTTTACTAACTTCCAGTTTGGCGAAATTATAAGAGTTGTTAATTGTTTTAATTAGACCATGGCTGTTAAAAGAAAAAATGTTCCTTTGTTTAAAAATAAGATAGCGGGAGCTGCTAGCTTCTTGCCAAACAATCGTCTCAATATTACTGGGGACGACTCGCTTCAAGCCTTCAATTTTAACCGACCTGATAGCAAAGACCGCGGAAAACCAAAAAAACCAAATTATCAATATTAAAAGCACCAGTCCAATAATAAAGCGCCATTTGAAGACTGATGGCCGAGTTTTTTTCTTAATCCGAAAAAAGGGATTTTTTAAGCCCTTGGCTTGATAATCTTTTTTGGGCGAACGAAATTTATGAACTAATCGTTTATTCATATCAAACAATTAAGCGCCGAATATTGGCATTTAGTTTAACTAGAAACTCATACGGAATAGTCCCCATTATCCCGGAGATATTAAGGACGGAATTGCTCGCCTGATTATTATTAATAATTAGCTCGACCTCATCTCCAACCTTAATGTCCGAATTATTAAAAATATCTAAAACGGTCAAATTCATGCAGACGGGGCCGGCGATTTTAGCGGGCTGGCCATTGATCAAAAACTCAATCGCAGAAGAGCTTAAACGCCGGTCCAGGCCCTCAAAATAGCCAAAAGGAATCACGGCTAATTTGGTTTTGGTTTGCACGACATAATCGGTGCCATAAGAAACGGTTTCCCCGGGACTCACATTTTGGATAGCCACTACCTTAGAATATAATTTAAGGGCGGGTTTTAATTTAATATCAGCATCGTAACCATATAGGGCTAAGCCGATTCTAAAAGCGTTGGCAATAGTATTTTTAGTGGTAAAGAAACCGAGAGAATTGCCCAAATGAATATACTTGGGGCTAATTCCCTGCTGCTTTAAATATTCGACCATTCGCAAAAAAGTATTTTCTTGTGACTCGGTTTTCTTTTCCGCCGCCGCTAAATGAGAACAAAGGCCATTAACATTTAATTTGCTTAAATATATTTTGTTCTCCTCATAAAAACTTTTGATATCTTTGATCCCTTCCCTGTTCATGCCGGTATTTAAAAATAAATGAATTTTAAGACCAGGATAATTATTGGCTAAATATTTTACTGTGCCGGAGTTGTAAACGCAAAACTCAGTTCTCCGAAAATTGCAGTATTTATAAACCGTCAGGGGCATTTCGCCTAAAATTAGGACTCGGCCCTTAAAATTTTTGTAAACGATCTGCGCTTCCGGGAAAGAATCAACCACCAACATTTTAGCCGTTGTCCGATTAAGTATCTGACAGAGCTCCTTCAGGCCGTGACCATAAGCATTGGATTTCAGAACCGGAAAAATGAGCGCGGCCGGTTTTAATGATTGCAAATAATTATAATTATTAACAATATTATCCGCTACTATTTCTAGGCGATTTAAAGTTTCATATTGGGGTTTGCTGATTTGTCTTAAAAAATTAAGCATATTTTTTGTCGTCGCCTACAGCCTAATCGTGTTTATTTCTCTACTCGTCCCTGCCCGGAATTAATCCGGTCAAATTCTAAATTAGTGTTTAAATTATTAAGGGCACCGCTTAATTCCGTGTCGGTTAATTTGTCGGTGGCGCTATATCTTATGTTTTTTAATAAATCAGCGATTTTACCGGCCTGATCACTACCGGGTATAAATTGAATCTCAAAGCCGGCGCTCGCAGTCGCTTCGGAATCAAATTGAGGAATCGACCAAATCACCTGTCGATTGCCCGGCGTATATTTTAAATTACCGGCCAATAAACTTTTTTTGTCGGTTAAATTTACATTCTTTGGTAACTGTGCGCTCATAATAAAATTCCCTAGGTCAGTCGTTAAACCTAAAACGGCCAGCGAGACCCAATAATTAGTAGGGAGACCGATTTGGGGCGGAATTGGTCCGGCGCCCAACTGATCGCCCTGAGGACTATTATAATAGATTTTAGCGCTGGCTTTTAAGTCGGACAAAATTTTTAACCTAGGTAACAGTTTAAAATCTTTATAGGTCTCTTGGCCGCCCCGATACTCTATTTGTGCTTGCCAATTTACTTCATGATTCTTAATGGCGTTACCGCGCAAATTAAGGGAAATGTCCAGACTGTCGCTAATCTCGGAATTTAAGTTTTTCAAAGTATAGGAATCGGGACTAAAAGAATAATCGGGATCAAGACTAATAAAACTTATTTTTATTGAATCCAAATGATAATTATTATTTTTGTAGTCTAACTTAAGTTTAAAATCATCATTTAATTTAAGTTTATCGTTCAGCAGCGAAAAACTTAAGTCGGCTGGGGCGCTCGTCCAAGGGCTGATGTTGGGGTGAGAATAAGTAAAATCAAAAATCGGTTTATAGAAATGCCA
>JAPLVX010000120.1 GCA_026396945.1 Candidatus Falkowiibacteriota bacterium | reverse complement strand
CTTTTTGGAAAGTTTGGGATTAACAAAAAATTTTTCGTTAAAATTTTAATGTTAGAAGAATTTTATAAAAATAAAAAGGTTTTGATTACCGGGCATACTGGTTTTAAGGGTTCTTGGTTGAACCAGATTTTAATCAACTGGGGGGCACAAGTGATAGGTTATAGTTTGGAGCCAAACACCAAGCCGGCTCTTTTTGATATTTTAGGCCTATCCAAATGCCTTGAACACCACCTTGGTGATATCAGGGATTATCAAAATTTGAAAAAGGTTATTGCTCAAGCTAAGCCCGAGATTGTTTTTCACTTAGCTGCCCAGCCCTTGGTGCGGGAGAGTTATGACGACCCTCTATATACCTTCCAAACTAATATCATGGGCACGGCTAATCTTTTGCAGGCGGTTGAAGAGAACGAGGGGGTAAAGGCGGTAGTGATTGTTACTACCGACAAGGTTTATCGCAATCAGGAAGATGGCTGTTGCTTTAAGGAGAATGATTCTTTGGCTGGTCACGACCCTTATTCAGCTAGCAAAGCGGGCGCAGAAATTGTGGTTGAGTCCTACTTAAAGTCGTTTTTCAATCCCCAGCACTACAATGTTCGTCATCAAACATTGATTGCTTCCTCAAGGGCTGGCAATGTTATCGGGGGCGGTGATCGGTCAAAAGACCGCCTTATGACAGACATTATCAGGGCAGTTTTTGAATATAACACTCCCATAAGCATAAGAAACCCCGAGGCAATCCGGCCTTGGCAGCATGTTTTAGAGCCATTGTTTGGTTATTTGTTATTAGCTGAAAAGCTATATCAGGGGCAAGGCAAATTTTCCGGACCATGGAATTTTGGTCCCAACGAGGAAAGCTTTCTAACTGTGGAAGAAATCTTAAAAAAGGCTATTACTATTATGAAAAAAGGCTCTTATATTATAGAAAAAGACGACCAAAAACACGAGGCCACTTTATTGAAATTAGATATCAAAAAAGCGAAAGATATTTTGAAGTGGCAACCGATTTTTGATATTGATAAGGCTCTTAACCTAACTTTTAATTGGTATAAAAGTTTTTATAACAAAGAGAATGTTATTGACTTAATCAATCAGCAGATGTTTTCATTTTTTGCTAGCTTAAAATAATCTTATGGATATTCAGCCGTCCGCAACATTGGCTATTTCAACCTTGATAAAAGAAAAAAAGGCGCGAGGCGAAGAAGTGTTTGATTTGGGCGTGGGTGAAATTATTGGCATACCAAGCCCAGAGGTTTTGGATTTTGTTAAAAATAAATTAACCGAGCCGTCAGCTTGGCAATATCCGGCAATTCTTGGGTCTAAAGAACTGCGAGAGGCGGCGGCTGATTGGTCTAACCAAGAATATCAAACCTCTTATTCCGCTCAAAATGTTTTAGTGACAGCTGGTGGTAAATTCGCTATTTTTATTTTATTGCAGTCGTTATTACGGGCTGGAGAAGAGGTGTTGATACCAGTTCCTTATTGGGTGTCTTATCCAGAAATAGTTAAATTATTTGGCGGGGCGCCAAAATTTATCCTAACTACAAGAGAAAATGAATGGAAAATCATTGTAGAAGATTTAGAAAAATTATGGACGCCGCAAACAAAGATACTTATTTTGAATAATATTAGCAACCCGGCTGGGGTTATTTATGACGAGAGCGAGTTAAAAAAAATTTTAGATTGGGCCACCAGTAAAAATATTATAGTTATATCAGATGAAGTATACAGCAGTTTAGTTTTTGACAGTCAACAAAAGTTTTTTTCTGGTGGCGCTATTGAAACTAAAGGCCAAATTATTATTGTGCAAAGTTGTTCCAAAAATTTTGCTATGAGTGGTTGGCGTGTTGGTTTTATTTTTGGGAACACTGGAGTGATTAAAATGGCCTCTGTTATCCAAAGCCAAAGTATTACGGCGTTAGCGGCCATAAAGTCAAGAATAAATATACAAAAGAATATTCGTAGTCAGGTTGTCAAAAGACGCGATGAGCTGGTTAAAAGCTTGGCGGATTATTGCGATTTGAAAATAACCGCGCCAAGCGCTGGCTTGTATTTATTTATTAGCTTAAAAGAGCTTGGCATTAAACACAATGATTCGGTTAGTTTTGCTCAAGAATTTTTAGACCAGAGCAATGTGGCTGTGGTGCCAGGCAAAGCATTTGGGGTTGAGGGATATATACGGCTTTCTTTCGGCGGGCCAGAAACAGAAATAAGGGAGGGGATAAAGAGATTGGCTTTATTTATTAAAAATTTGAATCAATAGATTATTTGGCTAAGATAATCACGAAATTATGAGTAATAAAAAAATCAAAGTCGGCATAATTGGCACAGGTAATATTGGGAGTGATCTTCTTTTTAAGATTCAAAAATCAAAGATTTTTGTCTGTGGCATGTTTACTGGAATAAATGCTGATTCCGAAGGAATTAAAAGAGCTAAAGAGCTTGGTATCCCAACATCAACAGATTCTATTGGGGCCATTGTTGAAAACCCTCAATGTTGTGAAATAGTTTTTGACGCGACATCAGCGCAAAATCATTTAATTCATGCCCCGATATTAAAAGGATTGAATAAATTTGTTATTGATTTGACCCCGTCAAGAATTGGCAAGATGTGTGTTCCGATTGTTAATATAGGTGACGCTTTATCCTGTGATAATGTGAATTTGATTACTTGTGGCGGTCAGGCTTGCATTCCCTTAGCTAAAGTTATTATGGAAACCCATCCAGACACAACTTATATTGAAATAGCTGGCAGTATTTCTTCAAAATCAGCTGGAGCGGGAACTCGAGCTAATATAGAGGAATATATGCAGACAACCAAAAGCGCCTTAGAAGAATTTTCCGGGGTTCCCAAAGCCAAAGTGATCTTGGTTTTTAATCCGGCTGAACCGCCGGTCTTGATGCACAATACTATTTACGCCAGTATCCCCAATCCCAATTTGAATTTGTTAAAGGAAAAAATTACGGAAATGGTTGAAAAAATAAAAACATATATTCCAGGTTATAGGTTAAGTTTGGGGCCGATACTTGATCGTGGTAGAGTGGTGATAATGGTACAAGTTATTGGCAGTGGCGATTTTTTGCCCCCTTTCGCTGGTAATTTAGATATTATAACTTGCGCCGCTATTAAGGTGGCCGAAGAATACGCGCAAAGGTTTTTAAGCAATAAATAATATGAATGATATAAAATTTTTTGATTCAACCCTGCGCGATGGATCTCATGCGGTGTCTCATCAAATCACAGCTGATCAAATAAAAGAGTATTGTGAAAACATTGATCAAGCTGGTTTATACACCATAATTATTGGCCATGGCAATGGACTGGGCGCATCATCACATCAGATTGGCTTTGCCACCGTAGATGACAAATCAGCAATTACTATTGCCAGAAACGCCTTGAAAAAAACTCGCTTGGGAATTTTTATAATTCCAGGCCTGGCCACCATAGAAAACGATTTAGCGCCCGCCTTAAAAATGGGGGTTGACTTAGTTTGTGTGGCTGCGCACTGCACTGAAGCCGATGTGACTCAACAGTATATTAGATATTTACATGATGCCCAGAAGGAGGTTTATGGCGTGCTAATGATGTATCATATGACAACTAAGGAACGATTAGTAGAAGAGGCCTTAAAAATGCAATCTTATGGTGCGCAAGGTATAATTATTATGGATTCGGCAGGAGCTTCTACTCCAACATTGGTGCAAGAGACCATTGGTTATTTAACAAAGCATTTAAGTATTCCGGTGGGATTTCACGCGCATAATAATTTTGGCATAGCTGTGTCCAATTCTTTGGTTGCTTTACAAAACGGAGCAACTATTATTGACGGCACAGTAAGAGGTTTTGGCGCGAGCGCGGGTAATTGCCAACTGGAGGCTTTAGTGGCGCTTTTGAAAAAAATGAATATTGAGACTGAGGCTGATTTATACACCCTGATGGATGTGAGCGAAAAAATTGTTTCACGGATTATGAAAAGGCCACAGGAAATTGATACGGATAGTTTAATGGGTGGATTAACCGGAGTATTTTCTCTTTACGCTTTGCCTATTAAAAGGGCGGCGGAAAAGTATAATGTTAATATTAAGGATATATACATTGAACTTGGCAAGAGAAATATAGTCGGTGGGCAAGAAGATATGGTCATTGAAGTGGCTAAACAATTGGCCAATAAAAAATAAATTGAATTTTATGAGAGTTGCTGATTATATAGTTAAGTTTTTTGCCGGGAAAAG
>JAPLVX010000060.1:3552-20881 GCA_026396945.1 Candidatus Falkowiibacteriota bacterium | reverse complement strand
CTGGGGGTGGAGAAGCTCCCAAGGGTTGGGCTGTTCGCCCATTAAAGCGGCACGCGCGCTGGGTTCAGACCGTCGTAAGACAGGTCGGTCTCCTATCCACTATGGTCGTGGAAACTTGAAGAGGCCCTTCCTTAGTACGAGAGGACCGGGAAGGACGAAGCTCTAGTGTACCTGCTGTTCTATCAAGGGCATTGCAGGGTAGCTACCTTCGGTTAAGATAAGCGCTGAAAGCATCTAAGCACGAAGCTGTCTCTAAGATTAGGTTTCATAGACTGGTTAGAGAATATAACCTTGATAGGCTCTAGATGGAAGCACAGCAATGTGTGTAGTCGAGGAGTACTAATAAGTCGTTTGATTTTCCCACACTTTTGTTTTTCAAGAATAGTTTTTAGTAATATGAAAAAGACCATTGTTTTGGTGGCTTGGCGTTAGGGTCACACCTGATCCCTTCCCGAACTCAGAAGTTAAGCCTAATCGCGCCGATGATACTTGGGCCTGAGCCCTGGGAAAGTAGGCAGCCGCCGAAACAATGGTCTTTTTTATTTGGTCAAAGCTTTCTAATCCAAAGTTTTTTAATACTATGACATTTTTTATTAATATTAGCCATAAGATTGTTATGGCTTTTATTGTATCCAAATAGTATTGACAAAATATATTTTGTATGCTATAATCTTGGGTTAAGTAAATATATGAAAAAAGATAAAGCCATCACTTATATTATAACTCTCCTCATTATCGCAACTCTTGCTATCGTGACCGAAGTCCAGTATATCAACGCTTTCTAAGCCAAATAGCTTAATTTCAATAGCTTAACGACTAATGCTAGTCCTAAAAATGCCGGTCCTCATGGGTCGGTTTTTTAGTGTCAAAAATTTAATATCTGATGACCATCATTCTCCTGGATTGCCATTATTATTCTCAGATGTTATATTAGACAAAGAATAAAAAAGCACATTATAAATAAACATTAAAAAAGGAGGTAAATTTGACTTGTATTAACACGATTAGGAATCTGTCGGGCATTAAAGAAATAATTAACGCTTGCTCGGCTTTCGGCCGCACTTGGGGAAAAGCTAGCTCCGATCTTTATGGCAGCCATATCGCTTTTATAAACTCCGAGGAAATTGTCTTGCTTGTCCAGGACAAGAAGAGTGGCGCTATTCGTTTGCTTAATTTTAGCAAAACAGTTGAGACTAAATTGGGTGAAAAAATTGTGGCGGAATTGGAAATGAACGAGATTGTTTATACAGTTGGATAGTTACTTCGATTATTTCTTTCGACGCTAAGCCGCCAAACGCGGCTTTTCACTTTTAAAATTCATTCAGCCATTTTTATTTTTGTTCTCTAGTCGCTAAAATAAAACTATTTTTATATATGCCCCTTATTAAATCAATCTCCGGTATTCGCGGGACGCTCGGTGACGCGCCGGGAGAAAATTTAACTAAAACCGACGTAATTAAATTCACGGCTGCTTTCGCGTCTCTATTAAAAGAAAAAAATTGGGGCGATTTAATTATTTTAGGTCGTGATGCCCGTCCTTCAGGCCAGTCTTTTCGTGATTTGATTATTAAAACTTTACTAAGTTTAAATTTTAGAGTTACTGATTTGGGCCTAGTCGCTACTCCGACGGTTGAAATGGCAGTTATTTATGAAAAAGCGGCCGGCGGAATCATTATTACCGCTTCGCATAATCCAATTGAATGGAATGCCTTGAAATTATTAAATTCTAATGGCGAATTTTTATCAAGAGAAGACGGGGAGAGAGTCTTGAAATTAGCAGATAAGCAAGACCAAAAGATGGTTGATAAAATTCTTAATGCTGACATTAATTTAATTTCTGATTCTCGAAATCTAATAATCAATAATGATTACGGGCAAAGACACATCGCGAAAATATTAAAATTGAAATTAGTTGACCCGGCCGCTATTAAAAAAGTCAACTTTAAAATCGTCGTTGACGGTATTAACTCGGTTGGCGGTCTAATTATTCCGGAATTATTGAAAGCCTTAGGCGTCGACCAAGTTATTAAATTAAATTGTGAGCCGAATGGTCAATTTGTCCATAATCCTGAGCCATTAGAAAAAAATCTTCAGGGCATTAGTAGTCTGGTTGTTCAAAAAAAAGCAGATATCGGAATCGTCGTTGATCCCGATGTCGATCGCTTAGCTTTCGTGAGTGAAGATGGGACGATGTTTGGCGAAGAATATACGCTCGTCGCGGTCGCCGACTATGTTTTAAAAAATTATAGCCCCTGTTATTACCAAAAAATATCCGTTTCTAACCTATCATCCTCGCGCGCCTTAAAAGATGTCAGTGAGCGTCATGGTGGCTCGTATGAAGCGGCGGCAGTCGGAGAAATTAATGTCGTGGCCAAAATGAAAGAAGCAAAAGCGGTTATCGGTGGCGAAGGTAACGGTGGTGTAATTCTACCGGGATTGCATTACGGACGAGATGCTTTAGTCGGCGTAGCCTTGTTTTTAAGCGCCCTCGCTCAGAGCGAGCAAAAAATTTCTAAATTCCGCCGGAACTTCCCCGAGTATTTTATGGTTAAAGATAAATTAGAATTAACTCCAAATATTGATGTTTCCGCTTTATTGGGTTATTTGAAAGATGAATATAAAAAGCCAGAATATCAGGCCGACAAGATTACTGATATTGATGGCATTAAAATTGATTTCCCGAAATATTGGTTGCATTTACGAGCCTCAAATACCGAACCGATTATTCGAATTTATGGCGAAGCCAAGGACTGGAATTTGCTTAATGACAAAATTAGCAAAATTAAGTCTAAAATTTTAGCTTATATTAAGTAATTAAATTAATTAATCAGGTTTGCTCGCGGACAATAAAAATGTTAAAATATAAGAGAAATTCAGATTGGATTTCTCTTATTTTTTAGAAGAATTATTTATGCATCAAATTATCATAATGGCCGCCGGCAAAGGAACGCGGATGAAATCGGAATTACCTAAAGTCTTAGTTTCATTAGGCGGGCGTCCGATGTTGGATTATATTTTAGATTCAATTTCCAAAACGGACCAAAAGCTTAAACCGATTGTTATTGTCTCTCCAGACAATAAAGAAATAATCGCCGCCGCTGCCAAAAATTACGATGTGCAATATGCTATTCAAGGGCAACAGTTAGGCACTGGGCATGCCGTCGCTTGCGCGAGAGATTATATTGATTCACGAGCAACCGATATTTTTGTCTTAAATGGTGACCACCCTTTTTATAAAGTTGCCACAATCAAAGATTTCCCTCTAAAACATCAGGGGATTTTATCGATGATTACTGTTGTCCTGCCAGATTTCAAGGACTGGCACTCGGTTTTTTATCATTGGGGGAGAGTTATTCGTAATCAGAAAAACAACGCCCAGGGAATTATAGAATTCAAGGACGCCAGCGAAGAGGAAAGACAAATCCTTGAAGTAAATCCTAATTGTTTTTGTTTTAATAAAGATTGGCTATTCTCTCACATTGATAATCTAAATAATCAAAATAAACAAGGCGAGTATTACATAACCGATTTGGTTAAAATCGCTTTTAATGAAGATCATTTGGTTAAAACTTTCTCAATCCCGCCGCAAGAAGGTATGGGAATAAATAGTTTGGAGGAATTACAAATCGCCGAAGGTTTATTGGATTAATCAGTTGGCTTAAAATTTATATATGCGCCAGATTCTTGATCTCCATCTTCATTCCCGCTATTCCCGCGCCTGTTCGCCCCAATTAACTCTAGCTAATCTAGACCGAGTCGGGCGGGCCAAGGGAGTAGATATTATTGCTACCGGCGATTTTACTTATCCGGATTGGTTTTCGAGTATTGAGACAGAATTAGAAGAAATAAATACCGGCGTTGGTTTATATAAACTTAAAAACAGCGACGGGAAAATTAAATTCATCTTAAGTACCGAAGTCGCTTTAATTTATAAGGATAACGAGCGCGTCCGGAGAATCCATTTAGTAATTCACGCCCCGAATCGAGCCGCCGTTAAAAAATTAAATACTTATTTAGACGCTCATTATAATATCCGTTCCGACGGCCGGCCAATTCTAGGAATTAAAGCGCCGGAGCTGGTCAAACTTTGTTTAAGTATTGACCCTAAATTTTTAATTTATCCGGCGCATATTTGGACGCCTTGGTTTTCCGTCTTTGGTTCTAAATCCGGTTTTGATACTTTAGAAGAATGCTTTAAAGAGCAGACGAAAAATATTTACGCTTATGAAACCGGCCTATCAAGCGATCCGGTCATGAATTGGCGCCTATCCGCCCTGGATAATTTGACCTGCCTATCTAACTCCGACGCTCATAGCTTGGATAATATCGGCCGCGAAGCTAATATTTTTGAGCTAAAAGAAATTAGCTATCCAGAAATTTATCGCGTTATTAAAGAGAAAGATTTAGCGGCCCTGAAGGGAACGATCGAATTTTATCCGGAGGAAGGGATGTATCATTTCGATGGTCACCGCGATTGTAATTTTAGTTGTTTGCCGGAACTTAGTCGGAAAAATAAAAATATTTGTCCGATCTGTAAGAAACCCCTAGTTATCGGCGTCTTAAATCGAGTTGAAGAGCTGGCCGATCGGCCGGAAGGCTTTACGCCCGTCGGGGCAGTCGGCTTTAAAAAACTAGTGGAACTTGATAAGATTATAGCGGAGGTCCTGGGAATTAAGAGCCGGAAATCAAAAAATGTGCAACTGGAGTATAACCAGCTTATCAAACAATTTGGCTCGGAATTATCCATTCTTTTAGATCTAGATTTAAGTTTGACGGGTTTAGAGGAAAAAATTGATAGTCGTATTCTCGAAGGGATTAAAAGGGTTAGGGAGGGGCGCTTAATTATAAAACCGGGCTTTGACGGTCGTTACGGCGAAGTCAAGATATTTTCTACGCCCGAAGAAAGCAAGCGACAGCAGTCTTTATTGTAAATTTTTAATATTTGAATCATATGGGTTGGCGTTTTTTAAGTAATTTCCTAACAGTTTTGGCGATTTTAGGTCTAACTATTTTTTCCCTGGTTTCTTTTACTGATAAAAATGTTAACGCCGAAAATAACCCGGATAATTATTATTTTTTCGCTCAGGTGTTAGATGTCGGCAAGAAGGTAGTGAAATTTCTGGAAGATCCCCAGTCAATATTTATCAAAGGAAATGAATTGGCTTCAGGAACGAATTCGAACGCTTCCAGCACGACCGCGAATACTAGTTCCGATTCGGCTTCGGTTATCGCTTATGGTGATTTTGCCGGTCAAGAAGGCGAGGCGTCCACACCGGCTGACTCCAATCAAGCCGATTCCAATCAGTCTAATCCTGACCCAGCCCAACAAAAGAATACTGGCGCGGGGGCAGGCGAAAATTCGGCTACTAGTAATAGTAAATTCGATTTTTCTAAAGAAATGAAATCATTAGAAGAGGCGACTAATAATTTGAAGGATCCTAATTGGCGCCAAGAAGCCTTACCGGCCAAAATTTCCAATACTTTTAAAAAATATACCGAAGACTCAACTAATTTAATGGCGGATTATGGTTTTTTCTATAATAAAACTGCCACCGGTCATGCTCTTGGCTGGCAGACCAAGGGCGGAAAAGTCTATCAAATAAATTTACCCTGGATTAAATAAGCTATTTTATTATAATTTTATTTTTTATTTCCGTTTTCTTGTGTCGTCTCTTGCTACCATTAACCTATTAATTTAAACGGCGTAATCTGGCTCTTGGAGTCTATTTTCCGCCTCAGTAAAAATATGCCTAAAGAAAAAAAAGCCGCGCCGACCGTGGCCGAAAAAACTAGCGACAAGGATCATAAATTAGAGGCTGCCATGAGCGCTGTCGAACAAATCAGAACTCGTTTTGGCGAGGGGGCGATTATGAAATTAGGTGAAATCGGGAAAACTAACGTCGATGCTATTTCGACCGGTTGTTTATCGCTTGATTTAGCCTTTGGTATCGGTGGAGTACCGCGCGGTCGAATTATCGAAATTTATGGCCCGGAGTCATCGGGTAAAACTACTTTAGCTCAGCATATCGTAGCCGAAGTGCAAAAATTGGGCGGGATTG
The DNA here is from genome assembly GCA_026396945.1 of Candidatus Falkowiibacteriota bacterium. Lineage (GTDB taxonomy): Bacteria > Patescibacteriota > Patescibacteriia > Patescibacteriales > UBA12465 > JAPLVX01. The sequence continues at coordinate 14,822 of JAPLVX010000060.1, read as the reverse complement.
CCGCTTTCGTTGACGCGGAACACGCGCTTGATCCCGATTATGCCGCTAAGATTGGAGTCAATATTAAAGACATGCTCTTGCCACAACCAGATAGTGGCGAGCAAGCCTTAGAAATAGTAGAAACCTTAGTCCGTTCAAATGCCGTTGATGTAATCGTGGTGGATTCCGTGGCGGCCCTAGTGCCACAAAAAGAAATTGAAGGCGATATGGGTGATCAACATATGGGTTTACAGGCGCGTTTAATGAGTCAGGCCCTCCGAAAATTAACGGCGATTATTGGTAAGACAAAAACTGTGGTTATTTTCATTAATCAGATTCGACATAAGATTGGCGTTTTCTTCGGTAATCCGGAAACAACGACCGGCGGCAACGCTTTAAAATTTTATTGTTCCGTTCGAGTAGAAATTAGACGCTTGGCTCAGATTAAACAAGGGGAAAGCATTATTGGTAATCGCGTTAAAGTAAAAATCGTAAAAAATAAAGTAGCCGCACCTTTCCGTACTTGCGAATTTGATATTATGTATAATGAAGGGATTTCGGTGGCCGGTGACATCTTGGATTTAGGCGTTGAGCAGGGTGTAGTTAAGAAAAATGGTAATAGCTATACTTATGGCGAACTTAAACTCGGAGTCGGTCGAGAAAATGCCAAGAAATTTATTAAAGATGATAAGAAATTAATTCCTGAAATTAGAAAAGCGATTTTAGCGGCCGTGAAAGTCAAACAAGCTGAGGAAGCTAAAAAGGGTTAATCTAAAAGAGCGTCCCAGTCATGGGCGCTTTTTTATCTGAAATAATATGCATTATATTCTCTCCTTGGGCGGTTCCTTGATTGCGCCACCCGGCGGGATTGATTCTAAGTTTCTTAAACAGTTCCGGCAATTAATTCTTAAAGAAGTAAAAGCCGGTCATAAGTTTTTTATTATCACCGGCGGGGGAATGACCTGTCGAAATTATCTGAGCGCTGCCACTAAAGTCTACCATTTAAGCGCGAGTGATGGTGATTGGCTAGGAATCCACGCGACGCGTTTGAACGGACATTTGCTCCGAACTATTTTGGCAGATATCGCTCATTCGGAAATAATTACTAACCCGCTTAAGAAAATAAAAGCCAGCCGACCAGTGGTAATCGCCGCCGGTTATAAACCCGGCTGGTCAACTGATTACGTGGCGATTTTGCTGGCCAGAGAATATAAAGTTAAAACAGTGGTGAACTTATCCAATATTGCTTATGTTTATACCAAGGATCCGCGCAAGTTCAAAGACGCTAAATTAATAAAAGAAATTAAGTGGGCGGATTTTCGAAAAATTGTTGGAAATCGTTGGAGCCCGGGACTAAATGCGCCCTTTGATCCCATTGCCTCTAGGTTAGCGGCTGATCTAAAATTAAAAGTGATTATTTTAAATAAAAAAAAAATAAATAATTTACAGAAATGTTTAGAAGCGAAGAGATTCGTGGGGACAATTATCGCCTGAACGATCGGTCGATGTCGCTTAAACGATTTTTATCTTAAATTTGAATTAGCTTATCTAAAAAATCCCGAAGTTTCCGGGATTTTTTGGTTTTGACCAATCGTTGATATTTAGATTGAGTAATGTTTTAGCTTAAGGCAAGTCTAATCTTTAATCACTTTTTCATACTCAGCCTCAATTCTCGCCTCGACCTCTTCAACTGAACCAGTCGCATCAATGGCGACAAATTTTCCTTGTCGACGATAATGGTCCAAGACCGGTTCGGTTTGTTGGTGATAGATATTAAAACGATTTTTGATGGTCGCTTCGGTATCATCAAGCCGCCCTTCAATTTTTTCCCGTTTGAGCAGGCGCTCAATCAATCCGCTCTCATCAGCTTCCATATAGATTACTTTTTTGATTGTCTGTCCGTTCTGAGTAGCAATTTCGTCTAAGGAATCAGCTTGCTTGTGAGTGCGTGGGAAGCCATCGAAAACAAAACCGGGCCACTTAGCTTGCTCCTTTAGTTGTTCGTCGATAATGGCAATTACTAGTTCGTCGGGGACTAAATTGCCGTCGGCCATAAATTGTTTAGCGGTTTGGCCCAAGTCGGTGCCAGCAATAATTTCTTGACGCAAAAGTTCACCGGTCGAAATATGTTTGAAGCCATATTTAAGGGCGAACTTTTTAGCTTGGGTGCCTTTGCCGGCTCCAGGCGGACCAAAGAAGATGAAAATTTCCATAATAATATTTTAGTTTTTAATTAATAGATATAAGCAGACGTTCATTGTCCACTATAATTAGTCGGTTTAAAATTTAAAATCCCGAATCTCGGGATTAAGAGTGCCCCGTGCAGGACTCGAACCTGCGACCATCTCCTTAAGAGGGAGCAGCTCTACCAACTGAGCTAACGAGGCTTTATTTAGTTATTATTTTGTAAATTTCATCAACCCAGGCCATTACGCGGTGCCTTAAATTTTCCATTCCATTTCCTTGTATTCTTATTCTAATAATACCATTGGGCAAAACATTTGTTCTATGACCCGTGCCTTGCGGTTTAATAAAACTTTTACCGAAATTTTGCAAGGGGATACCAGTTAGTTTTGACCAATACTTTTTTGTTCTAAAATCTTCCTTTTTATCGTGGATATGCAGATGGGCTTTTATTTGTTTTTTTATATTAATATTTAAGAATTTTTCAAACCATTTTAGCATGAATATAATAATTTTTTCGTCAGCGTTAGTAATCGCAATCCCCACCGACTTTGAACCCTCGCCCCAATATATCATGGCCCCGGCTACCAAGAATGAAAAATCATTAAATTTTTTTGGGTTTATTTCTTCCTTGGCATATTCTATAACATCATTAATTTCTTTTTGGCGTTTTTCGTGTATCTTTTTTGAGCCTAACTTCAGAATTTCAATTTTATTTCCAATTAGCCTCTTGTATTGTTCGGATGTTAGTTTTATATCTCTACACCATAGACTCACATTGCTCTTTGATGTTTGACATCTTTTTGCTATGACCCCATAGCTAAATCCCAGGTTTCTCAAGCTTCTGGCATCGTTATATAATTTTTTATTTTTTGGCTTTAATACCATATATATTTGCTATATAGCAATTATACCAAGATATAAAAAATTGTAAACACCGCATTTCGGCTTCCGGTGGCTGGGGAGAGGCTTGAACTCTCGACCTCGGCGTTATGAGTGCCGCGCTCTAACCAACTGAGCTACCCAGCCTTAATTAAATTCTCCATTGCTTCACTATCCGTAGGTGCGCCCGGCAGGACTCGAACCTGCAACCCCTTGGTCCGAAGCCAAGTGCTCTATCCTTTGAGCTACAAGCGCCAAACGCGCTTATCACTCTGGTATAAGCGCTAATTTAACAAAATAAATTCCGAATTAAAAAATTCGTAATTTAAGAGGACTAACATTTTTAGTTTTATCGTTTTCCTTTGAGGGCCAACTTAAGATTATAGCCAGTTTTAAACTTGGCTACTTTAACGGCCGGAATGGTAATTCTTTCGTTCGGTTTTTGCGGGTTAACACCGCCGCGAGCATAACGGATGCGCGATAAAAAAGTCCCGAAGCCAGTGATGGTCACTTCGCGATCACTTTTTAATTCGCTAATGATTGTGTCAGTTAGAACATCAATCATTTTTTCCGCCTGCTTTTTGTTAATGCCTTCAACCTCTTGGTTTAACTTCTCAATTAGTTGGGCTTTGTTCATATTATTTCGCCAGTAATTTAACGGCACCAGGGGTGTGAGTTAAATAACTAGTTATATATTATAATTTTTGTTTGGCTAGGCTTAGCGGGCGTATTCCAGCACTCTCATTTCTCTGATTACATTGATTTTTATCTCCCCTGGATATTTTAACTCAGATTCTACCTTTTTTGCAATATCTCTAGCCAAATTATAGGCCTTGAGGTCATCGATCTCATCCGGCTTAACAAAGATCCTGACTTCACGTCCGGCCTGAATTGCATAGGCTTTTTCAATCCCTTCAAAGGAAAGGGCAATGTTTTCCAGCTCTTCTAGTCGTTGGAGGTAGTTTTCGTAGCTGTCATTTCTGGCTCCAGGACGAGCTGAGGAGATAGCATCAGCTACTTTAACGATGACGGAGATTAAAGTGGCCGGATTATCTTCATGATGAGTTTCAATCGGGGCAATGATTTCCGGCGGTAAATTAAATTTTTTAGCAATATCGCGGCCAATCTCGGTATGATTACCTTGAACTTCATGATCAACCGCTTTACCGATGTCATGTAATAGTCCACCCTTTTTAGCCAGAGTTACATCGGCGTTTAATTCTTCGGCGATCATAGCCGATAAATGAGCGACTTCTATTGAATGTTTTAAAGCATTTTGGCCGTAACTGGTGCGATATTTAAGGCGACCGAGAATGGAAACTAGTTTGGGGTCAAAGCCGGTAATCCCTAATTCATACATCGCTTCTTCGCCCGCTTTTTTAATATCCAAGGCTAATTCTTTTTTAGCATTTTCAACGGCGTCTTCAATTTTAGTCGGATGAATGCGGCCGTCCTTAATTAAATAATCTAAAGTTTTTTTAGCGATATGCCGGCGGATTAAAGAGAAACCGGAAATCGTGATGGCGTTCGGCGTGTCATCGACAATGATTTCCACGCCGGTCATTTGTTCGATCGCTTTAATGTTACGACCTTCACGACCGATAATGCGACCCTTCATTTCATCGCTTGGCAGATCAACCGTCGTGGTCGTTAGTTCGGCCGTATAGGTTGAGGCTAAGCGTTGCATGGCCACGGCCATGATATCCTTGGCTTTCTCTTCTAATTTTTCCGAGCTTTCATTTTCCATTTTTTTAACCCGGACCATTAAGTCTTCCGTGCTTTTTTCTTCAACGTTTTTAAGCAAGATGTCTTTAGCTTGATCCTGGTTTAAACCGGCTACTTTTTCTAGCTTGGCCATCTGCTCTTCTTTGATTTTTTGGATTTTCTCTTTTATTTCTTGAACCTCATTAACCTTGTCATATAACTTTTGTTGTTTTTCTTGAAGATCCAAAAGCTTTTGCGAGAAGGACGTCTCCCTTTGCTCTAGTCGATTTTGCAAATTACTGATTTCTTGGCGACGGCTAGATTCTTCGCGTTTTGATTCATCAATAATTTTCAGAGCCTTATCCTGGGCTTTTAATAAGAGCTCTTTTTCTTTTAACTTAGCTTCATTTAAAATCTTATCCGCTCGCGCGGCGGCACTGCCGACCTTATTAGCAGTGCTTTTCTTATAAAATAACCAGCCAATAAAAAAACCACCCACTAAAAGAACGGCATAAATTAAGTATTCCATATAAATTTAGGTACCGTTTTTAGGAATCAAGGTGGTGTATCTAATTAACAAAAAATTTCCTTATTTGTATTAAGGCTGGTTGAGTATTGTAATAATTTTTCTTTATTGTTAGAGAAATAATTTTTTATCAACATAAGTCAGCGGAATTTTTAAGCAAAGAAATTTATTTTGTTAGCTTCCTAGAAACGGTAATTTTTAATTAAAATTGGACACTTTTAATTTAGCACTATTCTTTTGATTTGTTAATATTGACATAAGTTGGCATCTATTGTGTGTTTATTCCTGAGCCAGCTCGCTTTATATATGTAGAATATGTAGATAGGTCGCGAGCCTTGACTTATATTATTATTTGGCTTAAATTAAAAGCAAACAAACAAAGGAGGTCCCATGAATAAGCTTTTACAGCTTTCATTAATTGTTCTTTGTATCTCGCTTTTGTTTGTAGCTCCCGGACAGGCCGGGAATATTGGTGCCGGAAAAATGGTTGATAATTCAACCCAGCAAAGTTTGGTTTTGAAAGCGGCGACCATCGCCCTTTCGCAGAATCCCTTGGCCGCGCAACTGGCCGAAAAGCTTAAAAACTTTTCTTTTTCGTTTTTATTGGGCGAAAACATGGAATTTTGGCTTACTTTTGAGAACCAGACAGCCGCAGCTGATACCGACCTGATCCAATTTTTTGGGAAACCTGCCCTAGAACGGGGAGAAAGGGCTTTACTGCTTTTGCAGATAAGAGCGCCTCCCCAAATTGGGTTGTAGCCCCACCAGTTACAAACAAAAGAGCCCCGACACTAAACGTCTTAAAGCGTTAAAGTTTCGGGGCTTTTGTTATTTTAGGCCATGACGCTCAATAAAAAAGGCCTAAAATTGACTAAATTGAAAAAACAAAGTAAAATAAAAGCAATTAACCCTAAGGTTTCGACTCGTTTAAACCTTTTTTATTTTCTATGAATATAACGGAATTAGCCAGAATTTTAAGAATTTCGCCTCAAGAATTGCGGGATTTATTGCCGCAGATGGGTTTTGCGATTGGCCAAAAGGCGATTAAGGTTGATAATCAGACCGCCCGGAAAATAATCAGAGATTGGCCACTTTTCAAAAGACGCTATGAACAACAAAAATTTGCGGCGAGCCAAGCCAAAGTTGACGCTGAAGTATTGCCTAAAGAAAGGAAAACTATCTTTATCCCGCGGACAATTGCCGTTCGCGCTCTAGCGGAACTAGCGCAATTGCCAGTTAATCGCTTATTGGCTGAGCTCATGAAGAATGGTGTTTTTGCTTCCATTAATGAAAAGATTGATTTCGATACCGCTTCGATTATCGGTGATAATTTAAATTTAGACGTTCAGGCTTTGGCCGAAGGTGAGGCCGCAGCGGAAACCGAAGATCAGAAATTAATAAATATTTTAGGGGCCGAAGACGATAATAACTTACAGGCCCGCCCGCCGATCATTGTGGTTATGGGCCATGTTGATCATGGCAAGACTAAATTACTTGATTCTATCCGGCAAACCAATGTTATTGCCGGTGAAGCCGGTGGAATTACCCAGCATATCGGCGCTTATCAAATTGTTCGTAAAGATAGGGTGATTACTTTTATTGATACGCCGGGGCACGAAGCTTTTACGGCCATGCGCAGTCGCGGGGCTAAAGTCGCCGATATTGCAATCTTAGTCGTGGCCGCCGATGATGGGGTCAAACCACAAACCGTAGAAGCGTTTAGAATAATTGAAGCCGCGAAAATTCCTTATATCGTGGCGATTAATAAAATCGATAAGCCGGATGCGGACGTGAACCGCGTTAAACAAGAATTATCTACGCAATTAAATATTACGCCGGAAGATTGGGGTGGAAAAATTATTTGTTCGCCGATCTCGGCCAAAGAGGGAACGGGCATTGAAGATTTATTAGATATGGTTCTATTGGTTTCCGAAGCCGAGTCCGGCAGCCTAAGAGCTAACCCCGATGCTTTAGCGGCCGGCACAGTGGTTGAATCGAACGTTGATAAGGCCGCCGGTCCGGTGGCCACCTTATTAGTGCAGAATGGCACCTTGCGTTTAGGCGATCAGCTTTGTTTCAACGGGGTTATTTATGGCAAAGTCAAAGCTTTAAAAAATTATAAAGGTGAATTAATTGAGACCGCCGGCCCCTCGACTCCAGCCAAAATTTTAGGTTTGAAAATGTCTCCGGCCGTGGGCGATATTTTAGAAGTGGGCGCCGGCGAAAAAATGAAAATTAGGAAAATGAAGCCAAAATCAGAAAGTCAGCCGGCCAGTTTGAATAATAATGAGAATAATACTGAAGATAATATTCCGAGCGTAAAATTAATTATTAAGAGTGATTTTTTAGGTTCCGCCGAAGCGATCGAAGAGTCGCTCCTTAAAATAAATACGGAAAAAGTGGAAGCTAAAATTATTAGCAAGGGCTTGGGCTATATTACCGAAGGCGATGTGAAGCGCGCCGAGGATTCGGGTGCGAAAATTATCGGTTTTAACGTTCGCCTAACGCCAGCAATTGAAAATTTAGTCCGTGAAAAAAACGTAACCGTTAAAGTCTATTCAATCATTTATGATTTGATTAAATTCGTTAAGGAAGAAATGCAACTTTTAGTTAAACCGGAGATCAATAAAGTTGAATTGGGACGGATTAAAATTTTAGCGGTTTTTCGAAGTGAAAATAATGCCCAGATTGTCGGGGGCAAGGTTTTAGACGGGGTGATTAAAAATGAAAGTCTAATTACGGTTAGACGAGGGGACGAGTTTATTAGTTCTGGCCGTTTGACTAGGCTCCAAGCCGGCAAACAAGACGTACCCGAAGTTGATAAAGATCAAGAATGCGGCCTGAAGTATGAAGGTAAGCCCCTGATTCAAGTCGGTGATATTTTAGAAGTTTACCGCGAGGAAAGAATTGTTGATAAATTATAATATGGCCAAGATTGATCAAGTTAATGAGCTGATAAAACAAGAACTAGCCGTCGCTGTTAATCGGGAGATTGGCCTACAAGACACTCTAATTACCATTACTTACGTTGATTGTAGCCCGGATTATAAATATGCTCGAGTCGGCGTCTCGGTTTTACCCGATCGCTTAGCGGGCACCGCCCTTAAAAAATTGAAAGCCAGTTCCGGGTTACTTGCCAATATTTTAGTTAAGAAGACGAAGCTCCGCCGCTTGCCGCATTTTAATTGGTGCTTTGACGCCACCGAAAGGGAAGCGAGCCGGATCGAGGAATTGATCAAAGAAATTTAAGATTAGAAAGATTACCAATTTTTCCTCCAGCCAAGGTTTAATTAGGAGGAATAGATTCTTAATTCATTAGCCCAAATAGGGGCTTTTTTGTTAGATAAGTTTTTATTGGATCACTTTTGTTTGTTTCATTTTGGATTTTTTTCGGACTGGACTTTTCCGGCCTTTCCCTGTAAAATAAAGAGTTAAAAACTAAATTCTTAAATTCATGGATATTCAGAAAAATTTCCAGGACGCTTATCAGGCAATCCTCAAAGCGAACAAGATTCTCCTGGTCGGGCATGTCAACCCGGATGGCGATGATTTAGCTTCAATTTGTTTATTGATGGAGTTATTAAAAAACAAACATAAAAAATATTTAGCCTATTGTGAAGGTTGGTCGGCCGGGCAATGGTTATTTTTGCCGCAACAGGCAGACTTAATCGGGTCTAAGACCGAATTAATTGCTCGTATTTCAAGCCGCGAGATTTTAGATAGCTCAACCTCGGACAGCCCGACTTTAAATAGTCCAATCGATAATTCAATTTCCGGTGATCGGAAACGGGAAAACTATTTAGATTATTTTGATTTAATTATTACCCTTGATTGCGGCTCTTTAAATCGAACGAACTTAGCAACCGAAATAAGTCAGCGTCAAACCGCCAGAGTGATTGAGTTCGATCATCATTTGAAAGTCGATGATTATGCCGATATTGAACTTCGCTTGTCGGATAAAGCCTCGACGACCGAAGTTTTATATAATTTTTTGGTTACTAACAAAATTACCATTACCAAAAATATTGCTACCTGCATCCTGACCGGGATTTTAACGGACACTTCTAATTTTCTATATCCGAACGCCAGCCAAGAGACAATTCACATTGCCTCGGAGATGCTTAATCTCGGAGTTAGCTTTAACAAGATAATAAACGAGACGCTTAGCAACAAAAATTTAATTACGGTTAAATTTTTAAGCCGGGCTTTGGATAATCTGCAAATAAACCAACAAAAACAAATTGCCGTTTCCGTCTTACAGCCCCGTGATTTTGACGAGATTGGCCGGGAATTCGCGCCCGAAACTTTTGATGATATTGTTGCTTTTTTGGGTAACTTGGCGGGAGTGAAAGCTGTACTATTTATGCGTGAATACGAATCCGGAAAAATAAAAGGCTCTTGGCGCAGTCGACCAAATGGTTATGATGTTAATGAGTTTGCCAAAGCCTTGGGCGGTGGTGGTCATAAGTGTGGAGAGTGAAACCGGTTGGAAAGTTGAATCGGTTTAATGGTTTCTAAGTAAGTTTAGAATTTTTAAATAAATTGACATCAAATTAAAATTTGCCTAAACTAGGAATAATTATTAAAATATAATCAATTAGCTCTTAAGTAAAATTAAATCTTTTCTCACCTTATAAATTTTTTCCAAATGAAAGAAACTAGCAATTATCAGTGGTTCGTAGAACCCCTAGATGCCCATACCAACGAATCGATTGCTCGGCTCCTGCTTGACGCCGGTTGCTTCGAAGAAAATTTGATGCAATCCGTTCTAAAGACCGATGGTCAGGCTATTAACGCCATCCGTTTGCCCGAATATCGATTTTTAGCCCTTATTCGTCGCAGTGTCGGTACCGCGTATTTAAACATTAAGGTTTATAACCGGGCTAGTCCCAGGGCAAGGATAAGAGAATGTTCTTTCCTTAAAAAGAAAAAAGCGGCGCCTATAATCAAAAAGAAAGCGGAGAAAGTTTCTCAATAGAAATTTAAAGAGCTTAAAGGATAACCCTAGCAAAGATTCGGATCGATAATCCGAATCTTTTTAAAATAAAAAACCTCGGCTTGTTCTTTGGCGCCCCGAGGTTTCAATGATTCTTTTATTTTTTGTCCAAGTTTTAATTCGAAGCCGGTCTATAAGTTTCCTGGAGTAGAACAGCCGGAGAAAATCAGAATAATTCCATCCGGACGAGCACCGGTCTGGATACTGGGCAAGATGCAACCAAGTTTTTTTCTTGTTCCTTCGTAAAAATTGTCAAATTCCCGGTTGGAGCATTTGTCTAATTCTTCGTAGGTTATTAATAATTTTACTTCGATTCCGTAAGTTTTTTGTTCTTCGGATAATTTCGTGAATTTCATGGGCCGGGGTTTTCGGTTTAGGTAATTAATTTAATTATTAAGATTAAAATATTTAGATTATTTATTATTCCGTTAAAGGTTAGTTTGAATAATTATTCACTATCAGCCAACAATCAATAATTACGGGCTGAATGATGAGGGCGATTTTATTTATAGGCTCGCCCGTTTTCCTCGAAAAATTATTAACGGCAACCGTTTCCCATCGGTGTCCCGATAATTTTTTTCTTTTCAAAGTATTTCTGTTCCCTGGCGACGCTGTTCCTGGATTGACCGTCGTAAGAAAATCCATGCTTAGCTAGCAACTTATTAGCCAGTTTAATGAGCTCATTTTTTGACGGGGCCATGTTAAGGGTTCTAGTGAATAATTTCAGCGGATTATTTAAAACTTTTGGCATTAGGTCTTAAATAATTCGCCGAAAGGCAAATTATAGCTTTTATAAGACATTATCCTCTACAGCGTCACGACTGACTCTAGTCATGAAGCTGAGAAAGGGGACGAATTTTCATTCGTCCGTGGATCCCCCTAAGATATGATAGGGAGATCCAAGAGCTCAGCTACGTATTGTTTAACATCCAGGCCGGCCGGGCAAGCGGGGATAGAGACAAAGCAGGTGCGTTCGCTATAACGGGTGGGGCGGCGTTC
>JAPLVX010000060.1:0-3510 GCA_026396945.1 Candidatus Falkowiibacteriota bacterium | reverse complement strand
AACTTAGCGTCAAGAGATTTATTATCGATGACGTTTCTGATGTGAGCAATGCGGCTGGCGCAAATTGAACAGTGATGTTCATCTTCGGCTACCTCGAATGATACGCGATTGTTCTCTTCGATGATTGATCGGGAAGTTGACCAGCCTCTAAGATTAACAATGGTAACTAGGGGTGTACTCATAATTCGGGTATTAGGGGTTATTAAAATAAAATTAAACAAGTTTACTTTAATAACCCCTTTACCTCGGGCTTATTTATTAAGAAGTTGCCTATCTACAGAATCACGATTTATAATCATGACCCTGATAAAGAGGGGGTGCCAGAACGTTTGCCTGACACCCCATTTCTGGATCCAACACTACTAGCTAGGTGCGTGATTTCCGCTTCTGTGCACGGAAGCGAAACTTTATTCAGAGCTAAATATTAGCTTCTGAATTTAGATCCGAATTGGAGTGACTGGCACGAAGTTAGCTTGACCTCGTGATTTTTGTCCCGTCGCGATTCGGAACAAAACGTTATTCAGGAACAGATCTTTGCTCCTAAACTCAGTCACTCGTTTTTAGAAAAATTTAATTTTCTGATTTATGCCTGCAAAGGCATAAAGACAAGTTTTTTTATGTTTATTTTTTCTTGGCCTCTCTCTTCCCGGGGAGAAGATAGAGCTTGGTAAACATAAACCAGAAAATTAAATCCTCTTAATTTGAGCGGTTAGTGTTATTTGTTTTTTAAGTAACTAAGAATATCCTAGCATATAGAAAATTATTTGTCAAGGGTATTTAACAACATTTTATGTTAATATTTAAATTTATATCAAAAAAGCCCTATTTAATGGGCTTTTTTGTAAATAATATAGCAATATTTTATGTTATTTTTTAGCAGAATTCCAACAAGTCATAAAAATCATTTTCATCATTTGGTAAAATAATTGGTTCTTTATAAGCAGGATATGAAGGTCCTTGTCCCAGGCAATAAAAGCGACTTTACCCGCCCAAATAGCGATATTACCGCTGGGATTATAGATTTTAGGGTTTAAAACGCGAGTTTCTCTCAAATCATTCTTATCGCCGTCCTTGATTGCCTTCATAAATTTTGGGTCGCTGTTGGGAAGCAATAATTTTGTGGTAATTAGTTTTTTATTTTTTATTTTTACGTAATCACGTAGAAAATTCGGTAGAATATTAAACATTTTTGGGTCAATCCCGAATCTTAATATTTCTCCTTTATTTTTTTGTTCCAGGGTGGCATTATAAATTTTTTCGAAACCCTCCTCCCCTTGAAAAATTTCGATTTCGATCGCTCCTTGTCTTTTTAGATAATGCAAGGCTTCGAGTTCGGGAATAATTTTCTCAATTTGCATTTTTTCTAAATATATTTCGTTTTCTTTGCGCGCCAAAAGATTTAAAAGCTGCTCCGGGCCCTTGACGGTGAAGTATTTGCGTTTTCCGACCACGTAATAGGAAATAATATTGCTTTCTAAAAATTTATTTAAAGCCAGGACAATAGTTGAGCGCGGTAATTTGGTTGCTTTAGCTAAATTTTGAATCGCTAAAGACCCTCCGGCCAAAAGTGTCAAATACACTTCAATTTCGGCCCTGGTAAAACCTAGCTTTTTTATATTATCTTTTATTTCGGTTAGTTTCATATAAATTGGTTATGTTTATATTATATCAAATTTTTTGATATTTTAAAAAAATCTTATTTAGTTTCTATTGTTTGACAATGGCCGCTTCCCGGCAACCAGCCCTGCTTGTTAACCGTTGATTCTTTTTTTGCCAGTCTTTTATCTTTTTATGATTGCCCGATAACAAAACTGCGGGGACAATATATTGTTTATTTTTAACTTTAAATATTTCCGGTTTAGTATATTGTGGGTATTCCAATAAGCCCGGTTGGCTATGTGATTCATCTTGAGCGCTGGTATCATTACCCAAAACTCCGGGTAAAAGTCGAGTAATCGAATCAATTATTATCAGAGCCGGTAATTCGCCGCCCGTTAGGACGTAGTCGCCGACAGAAATTTCCTCATCAATAAAATTCTTTATTCTCGCATCGACGCCTTCATAGCGACCGCAGATAAAAATAATTTCTTCCAAACGTGAATATTTTTTGGCCAAAGTTTGGCTCCAGGCTTGGCCACTGGCGGAAAGCAAGATGACTTTTTTCTTGGCGGCCGGGATTTTGGCCGAAGTTTTTTTGATATCTTTTAGAGCCACATATAAGGGTTCGATTTTCATCAGCATTCCCGCGCCGCCGCCATAAGGCGTGTCGTCAACACTTTTGTGTTTATCGTGAGTCCAGTTACGTAGATTATGAGTGCTTATTTTAATTATTTTTTTAGTTTGCGCTCTTTTTAAAATTCCCTCGTTTAAATACGAGTCAAATATTTGAGGGAAGATAGTGATAATTTTGAATTTCATAGTTTTTTGATTACCGCTCTTCTATTATAACAAAAAAGCCACCCTTTGTGGCTTTTTTGTTTATTTAATTGATTTGAGATTAGATTTTTAAATCATCAACGGCTGAAGTATCGATATCACGATTGTCGCGGTTATCATGGCCGTAGCCACCTTCGCGATCTTCACGTCTCGGACGATTACCACCCTCAGGGTCGTAAATCTTTAAATTTACCCGTGAATTATTCTTAGCACCAACAATCTTTAACAAAGTTCTTATCGCTTGAGCGGTTTGACCTTTGCGGCCGATTACGTAACCCATGTCAGCTGGATCAATTTTTAAGGTTAAAAGAACCCCTCTTTCATCTACGGTTCTCTCAACGTTCACAGCGTTCGGATTACCGACAATGCTTTTCACCATTGTCTCTAAGAACTGTTTGTCTTTTTCCATAGTAGTTGCCTTTTCTTCTTCCAAATTGACTAATAACGAGCCAAGCTTGAAAGATTAAATTAATTTATATTTCTGCTTTTTAAAAAGCTAGAATAGTATTATTATAACAGATTTACCGCATTTGTCAATATTTTTGCTTAATTTCAGCTAATTTAAGCCTTATCCTATTCAGTTTTTGCTTGTTCTTTCGGTTCTTCTTTGGTCTCTTCGGTCCCCTTGGCTTCTTTGACTTCAGCCTTAGTTTCTTCGCTCGGGGCTGGAGTCGGTGTCGCTTTTTTATCCGCCTTGGCTTTCAGTTGGGCGTTTCGTTTTTCACTTTTAGTTCCCGGTTTTGAAGCTTTTACTTTTTTGCCTTCAATAATATTTTTACCGACTAGTAAGTTATTAATCGTATCGGTCATTTGGGCGCCTTTAGATAGCCAGTATTTAACGCGATCGCCTTTAACCTGCAAGTCCTTGGAATAAGGATTATATGAACCGAGAATTTCTAAAACATTGCCGTAAGGATCCCGACTTTTTTCCGAAATAATTAAACGAAAGACTTTTTTATTAGTTTTTCCGATTTTAGATAATTTGATTGTGAGCATAATTTTGTCTGAGTTTTAATTTAATTTTATGACCAAATATTAACTTAATAGGTAGTAAAAGTCAAGAATAAGATATTA
>JAPLVX010000103.1 GCA_026396945.1 Candidatus Falkowiibacteriota bacterium | reverse complement strand
TTGATAACTTAAGTTCAAAAGCTAAAACCATCTTTGTGGCTAACCAAATTCATAATTTATTTTCCCTGGTTGAGGATTATAAAAACACTAAGGCAAAGCTCTGGGAAATTTTTGGTGCTTCCGAAGAATTGATGGCTCTTTATTACGCCGATATTATGGAAAAGGTTATCGCTAGTTTTCATAACTCAATCGTCACGGATTATTACGATATTTTCCTAGAAGCCTGCCGACTTTTTGGTTGGAGAATCACCTATGAAGAGGCGGTCAAGAGTTTGGTCTGGGCCAAGGAATTTAAGGAGGAATAAAAATCTCGGTAAAAAAGTATGAGCTTCTAAAAAAGAAGCTCTTTTTATATCAATAAACATTGACGCTAACTTTAATTTGAATTATTGTTTTAGAGTAAATGCTTATCTCGTATTATTAAAAATAAATGGTCGTTTAGCTCAGTTGGTTAGAGCGCTGCGTTCACATCGCAGAGGTCGGTGGTTCGAACCCACTAACGACCACTAAAAAAGGAAAACCGAGCAGGGTGACTGTTCGGCAATGGTTTTTCCTAAAAGATTTTTAGAAAAAAATAAATTTATTTGTTAGGAGAGTCTCTGGGACGGGGCAATTGTTTTTGCATGACTTTTCCAAGTTTTGGTTGTTTTTTGGACTGGGATTTTCCACAGTCCGATCTAAGCATATTTAAACTATACACCATTATTAATAATTTGTCAATAGTATTTTTTTTGTTTAAATATGCTAAGATTAAAGGACTATAATTCACCAATAAATATATGACTTATTCGGAAATAAAAGATATCCGTCAGCCCGAGCACGAAATTAACGAATTGCTGCTTAAACGTTGGTCTCCTCGAGCTTTAAATGGCCAAACTCTTGCTGACGAAGATTTATTAGCAGTCTTGGAAGCAGCTAAATGGGCACCTTCAGCTTTCAATAGCCAGCCTTGGCGTTTTATTTATGCCAAACCAAAAACCGCGGCTTGGGATAAGTTATTTTTACCATTAGGAGATTTTAATAAAGCCTGGGTAAAAAATGCCGGCGCTTTAATTTTAATAATTTCCAAGCAAAAATTTACCCATAATCAAAAAGATAATCCAACCGCTAGTTTTGATACCGGCGCGGCCTGGCAGAACTTAGCTCTACTTAATCGCTCACGCTATGAGTGGCTTTGATTACGATTTGATGCGCGCCAATTTAAATATTCCCGGCGCTTATAGGCCTGAAGCCATAGTGGCTCTGGGCTATCCAGGCAAAAAAGAAGATTTACCTCAAGAGCTCCAGGAGCGCGAACTAGTATCAATCCGAGAAAAATTAGCCACTTTTATTAGTGAGGGCGAGTTTAAATTTTAGTAAATAAATCAGTTTTAATTTTAGTAAACAAACAATAATTTGTTTTATGAAATTTGAAAGAATTCAACTTAAATTAAGCGATGAAGACAAAGTAAAGGCTTTGAAAAAAGCGCAGCGAGAAGCGGAATTAGCTAGCCCGGGAATCAGCCGCGTTGAGAAAGTCCAGCCGAGCAGTAAAGAATATAAGCGGCGCGGCAAGCATAAAGGTGAATGGTTAGAAGATATTGAATAAAAATATGGCTAAAGATTAAAATATGATAAAAAATCATAAATTTGCTTTAATTGTTTTTGGTATTATTTTAGCGACCGCCCTTATTTTAAGAATTATGTCGCCGGAGGATGATTGGATCTGCCAAAACGGCGCTTGGATTAAACATGGCAGTCCGCGGAGCGCCAAACCGAGTCAAGTTTGTCCCGGGTCTTTAAAACAGGAACCCGAAGTCTTAAACTCGGAAACTGCTGGCCCGACTTCAAGTGCTAATAATACAAGCAACCTCGTTGGTAATGATCGTGATGTTCATGGTTGTATCGGTTCGGCCGGTTATTCTTGGTGCGAATTTAAG
>JAPLVX010000010.1 GCA_026396945.1 Candidatus Falkowiibacteriota bacterium | reverse complement strand
TATTGTAGCAATCCTGATTGGATTGTCGGGAGCGAAGGCTTCTTTCGCCCAATTTTTACTGGGACAGTATAAACTGGAACCAGACACTGCCGACTGTTTATTCCGCGTAAACTCCGCCGAGAAACCCTGGCAGGACCTTGCTCCGGCGCCAGCCAGCCTGGAGAAAATCTATAGTTTTTCGGAATATAAAACGACTGGTTGTTACAGTAGTGCGCCAAGCTCCTGGAAGGAATATGCCCAGGGTCGAATCATTTCTTTTATGCAGGAGCCAGGGGCTTATTCCTGCCAAGACACTTCTTTCGCAATCAGTGTTGCCACCGGCTATTCTCTAATGTTCTGCGGGAATGTCTTCGAGTGCATGCCCCATGATAAAAATTTCAAAGCCAAAAGCCTGACTTATTTTGCCGAGGCTAACAACCGCCAAGCCCTAATTAAATGGATTAAGCCGGTTGCCTTAGCTGCCTACCGCCTGATGCCTAAGGCTCTAAAGCAGGTATACAAAAAAATTCTAAGCGCTGTTGACAGTTACTTGAACTCCCTGGACTACGATAAAGAACTGGCCTATTTGAAAAGCGAGTTCAAAAAAAATGGTGAACGTAATGATTTTTATGCCGTTGATCGTAAAAGTGGCCAAGATGACCCGATGCGTAAAGCTAAAGCCTTCTGCTTCCGGCGCCTGCTTGATTACAAGGCCAAGACTTGGACCAAAGAGCAAATAAATAAATTTGCCGCCACCACCGGCTACACGCCAAAGCCGAGTCAGGGCATCTCTTGGGAGGCTCTCAAAGAATTTGTGGCCCAAATAAAAAAGATTGCCGCCACAGTTTAAGCGAAAACAGTTTAAGCAAAAACTTATCGGAATATTTATCAAACAGAAAGCCCTGGACAAACCAGGGCTCTTTTAAAAAGTAAATTTAATATTTTGTGGTGCTTGGCCTTACTCTTTCGGCGCGCTTACTTGAATCTGAATCCGATCAACTAGACCCGGGGCGGTATTAATAAACGAAGGATAAAATTTAAGTTCGTAAGAAGAAATTTCCGGGAAATTATTTAGATATTCTTTAATTTGCTCCCGATTTAAATTAATTAGTTTCGTGCGGTCAATCACCTCCGAATCTTTTTTCAAAGACATTAGACCTCGGCCCTCAGCTTTAACAGTCGCTACCTTAGTCACCGGGTCATATTTTTCTAGAACATAAACGATATTATCGCTATCAAAGGAAATTAATTCTTTATCATCCGATACGGATAGGCCTAGTTTTGCTTTTACCATATCGGCCGTTTGTTGTTTAGGGAGAGCCACTAAAATTACTTGGCCCGAGGCTTTAAGATTAAATTGGTCTTTAAGGTCTCCGGCTTTAGCGTCAATGGTGCTCGAAGCTTTAGTCTCATCAGTCTTATAAACCACGATTTCATCGCTCGAGAAATCAGTGGCCGCCTGGTTCTGAGCTTGGGCAATTAGATAATTATCCATATCCTTAGCGGCTAAATCTAAATCGCTAGGCTTAATATATTTTTTGATTTGATTTTGGAAAATAAATTTATCCTGGCTCTCAGCGTAAATTTTAGTTTGCAGGCCGGCCCAAAGACCGGGAATAGTAAATCGGGTCGGGCTAATGGCCAGCTCCGGGCTCGGTTCGTCGGCATAAATAGCCGCCTCCACTTCCCCGCCGGCTGGAATATTAACCGCTGTTTTTAACCTAAATAATTGATTATCCGGGCTTAAAAGTCGGGTTTTAGCGACTAAGGCTTGATCTTTATTGTAATTATTAATTAATTTAACCTGACCAACTATTTCTTCACCCAAAACATTTTCTCCGCTCGACTGATAGGTTTTTTCGCCACTAATGGCCACCTCTTTAATCTTGCCGGCGACTAACTGATTGGTGCTAGTGGAACTATTCGTATCAAAGCCGGAGTCAGGACTATAAACATTAAACTCCAGACTGGTGTCAACCCCTTCTGTCTTCGGGGTAATTAACAAAGTTAATTTAGAAAAAGAAAAATAAGCGACGACTAGAACCAAGACGGACACGGCGAGGACAAACTTTATCACTAGGCGTCGGTAAAGACCGGCCGATTTTTTAAAATTTTTAATTTCTGGTTCAGGCGCGGCTGGGGTAGCGGTGTCTTCTTGACCCTCGGCAGCGGTTTTATTTTCCCGACTAGATGCTCCCTCCTCTTTCTTTATCTTTATCTCTTCGGCCAACTCATTAAAAAACTTTTCTTTCTTATCTAAATCGGAGCCAGCTTCCTTTAAATTATGGGGCCGACGATTTGTTCCCGGAAAAACTGAGGCCGCCAAAGCGGAATTATCTGCTAAATTATAATTATTATCTTTATCAATTAAATCGTCCCAGGCGCCACTATTGAAATTATCCTCGGCCACTTCAATGTCAATCGCCTGAGCCACTCTTTTAGGTTTTATATTGCTTAAAACTTCCACCTCCTTAGAAGCGGCGGATTTATTTTTCTTAAAAATGCTTTTAGATCTAGGCCTGGATTTAAGCGCCAATCTAGGCAGGGCCTTAGCCAAGGGGACGCGACCGGTTTTAGCCAGGGGCGCGGTCTTGCTTATAACTTTGGCGCTTTTCTTTGCCGCGGTTTTATTTTTTTTAACTGAGGGCATAGTATAAAAATATTAAAATATGAAAAAAAATCTAAACATAAAAAAATCAAGCTTAACTTGATTCCAGTATAACAAATTTTTTATTTATATACAAAATATTTGTCACCCGATTCAAAAATATTTAGATAATCTTAATTAAATCCCCTAGTTTAGCTTTAATTTCTTGATTCAAGGCTTGATTATTCGTAACCAAAAAGGCAGTTTTAATAATTTTGTCCTTATTGTCGACGTCAATTTTAAAATAAACTGCGCTCTCGCCAGGATGAGCGATCAAAATGTTTTTTAAGTCGGTTAAAGAGGCGGCGCTTAAGGTCGGGGTTAAAATAATTTTTAAGGGCGGATTAGCCAGCAGGTCGTCGGCGCTGATAGGCTTATTCTTAAGCGCTAAATTATTTGCGACCGCGCTGGAGCTAGTAACCGAGGAACTGGGAGTCGTCCTGGTGCTGTTAGTTTTATTGCCGTTATGATAGAAGCTGTTCCGGGGTTTAAAATCCAACAAAACCTTTTTGAAATCATCGATTGATTTGGCCGGATCAAGCGGATCAAGTACGGCGGCGCGATTCACTAAAAGTTTTAAGTCCTGATCTTTCTCGGAAATTTTTCCCTGGCAAATAATAATTTTCCCTTCCTGCCATAAGGCTGGGGTTTCTTTGAGCAAGGACGGAAAAACTAAGAGCTCAATATTACTAGCGGCATCTTCAATTTTTACAAACAGCATTGATTCATTTTTGCGGGTAATAATTTTCTTGATCGTGGCAATCACTCCGGCGCAAATAACCGCTTCTTCTTGGCGGTAATGTCCAAGCTCCCTGATCGGTTTAGCATAGCCCTCTAAATAAGGCCAATAAGCCGTGGCCGGATGTTCGGAAATATATAAACCCAAGAGCTCTTTTTCCCAGGCTAATTTTTCACTCTTAGCCACCGCCGGTCCCGGTTCTATTTTTGGTTTATTAAAAGTCGCAAACACCGGTTCGTTAAATAGACTATCTTGGCGAGAATCCAGAGCTTTGGAGATTTCTTTATTAAAACTTAAAAATTTTTCTAAATTGTATAATAACTCGCCCCGTTCGCCATATTCATCTAGGGCACCGCTTTTAATCAAGCTCTCAAGGGATTTCTTATTTAAATCTTTGTCGGTAATCCTTTCTAGAAAATTAAAGATATCCCCATAGGCTCCGCCTTGTTTACGTTCCTTAATTATAACTTCGACAATATGCTCGCCCACATTTTTAACGGCATTAAGACCAAAGCGAATAGTATCAACTTTGGCATCGGCCGCCACCGCTCGATTATCTTTGGTGCCGGCGGTCACGACCGTAAAAGAAGCAAAGGATTCATTAATATTCGGGGCCATTATTTTTAGACCCATCTTCCGACATTCATCAATTTCAATGGCAATCCGATCGCTATCATGTTGATCGGAAGTAAGCAGGGCGGCCATAAACTCAACCGGCCAATGAGCTTTAAGATAAGCCGTTTGATAACCAATCAAGGCATAACAAGCGGCGTGACTCCGATTAAAGCCATAACCGGCGAAAGGTTCAATAAAGGAAAAAACTTTTTCCCCTAATTCTTTATAGACACCGTTCTTAACGCAACCCTCAACAAACTTTTCTTTTTGCTCGGCGAGTAAAGAAGCGATTTTTTTACCCATGGCTTTGCGCAAAACATCGGCTTCGCCCATGGAGAAACCAGCCAAATCGCGGGCAATTTGCATGACCTGCTCTTGATAAATCGCTACACCATAAGTTTTTTCTAAAATATTTTCTAATTTCGGATGAAGATAAGAAACTTTTTTTGTTTTGTGTTTACCGGTAATATAATCCGGGATCCACTCCATCGGCCCGGGACGATAAAGGGCGACCATGGCGATAATATCTTCAAATTCGGTTGGTTTTAATTCTCGCAAGTATCTTTTCATACCGGAGGATTCAAATTGGAAAACGCCGGTGGTTTCCCCTTTTTGGAAAAGCTCATAGGCTAACTTATCATTTAAAGGAATATCGTCAATTC
>JAPLVX010000073.1:6957-7790 GCA_026396945.1 Candidatus Falkowiibacteriota bacterium | reverse complement strand
TTTATTCAAGAAAGTCTTGATTAGAGGCAATAATACCGACAAATAGTCTTTATCTGGCGCTAAAAACACGAAATCGTCAGCATAACGGAGATAATATTTAATTTTAAGTTTATATTTTATGAATTTATCAAATTCATTCATATAAATATTAACGAGCAACTGCGAAGTTAAATTTCCCAAGGGTAAGCCGCGGCCATCGTCGTGGCCGAAGCTATCAATAATATTTTTTAAAAGTCTAATTATATTTTTATCCAGAATATATTTACTCATAATTTCAAGTAAAACTTTATGATCGATACTGGCGAAAAATTTTCTAATATCGGCTTGCAAAACCCAGGCTGTTCGCCGGTCATTATGGCTAACCTTTGCGGCCACTTGGCTAAAAGCGATAATGGCTCGATGCGTGCCCTTGTCTAATTGGCAAGAGTAAGAATGAGCGATAAACTTTTTGGCAAAGTAAGGATAAAGTTGACGATAAAGAGCGTGATGAACTAGACGATCAGAAACGGCTGCTTTATGGATATGGCGTAATTTTGGATCGGTAACGAAAAAATCTTTATAGGGGCCGTGACGATAATTATGGTTGGCAAGATCCCCATGAAGTTGTAAAATATTATCAGCTAAGTTAAGAGAAAATTCAATCACATCTTTTTTGGCCCGCTTGCCAACCACAAACTCTTGCCAAGCTAATAATAAATTACCGCTGGAAATAATTTCCTGATAAGTAACTTCCAGTTCGGTCTTCATAATTAATTTTTTATATATGACTAATACCTACCCCCCCCCCAGCCGAGAATTTACCAATTCTCCAAAAGTTAAACGACGCCTATTTA
>JAPLVX010000073.1:0-6875 GCA_026396945.1 Candidatus Falkowiibacteriota bacterium | reverse complement strand
CATTAGAGTTAGTCTTGCTGGCTAAATATTCAAATCCGGAAAATAAACCTATTTTAATAAACAGGGCGATTACTAAATTTGATTCAGTGAAATTTTTCTTAAATATCCTTTGGCGAACCAAGGCCTTAGACAATAAAAAATATCTTAATTTATCAAACCTGCTAGCGGAAATCGGCAAAATGCTGGGCGGCTGGAAGAAAAGTTTTTAAAAAAATTAAAAACTCCGCCATTTGACGGAGAAATAAGCTACTGGCGAACAGCGAGGAAACGACAATTGTCGTTGAAGTCATTGAGATCACTCAGAACGTTGTTGATCCAATTGAGCTTGAGCTTGCGCCGACTACCGTCAGCATTGAGATAAGCCACGTTGCGATTGCCATTACTGTTCTGCCAAACCGAGGCGAGATTTCGCGCTTGACCTTCCGGAACACCGCCCCTTCAATATTTAAATTTTGTCGGGACTGTATATAACTTGGGATTTTTAATCCGCCAGCCAAGCGCGCCAAGTAGTATTATTTTTTAAGAGTAATATTAAGCGCGCTAAATAATTAAATCTAATTACTTATTCCGACTAAAATATTATTCTAGAAATTGGCCACCGGAAACCTTGGTCGCCGGCTGATTTGCCTCTGTCCTAATTTAGTTTAACATTTTTTTGAACTTAACAAAAACCCCGCTCATCGTTTAAACAATGCTAAACGATGAAACGGGGTTTTATAAAGATAAATTTTAGTCGCCGAGAACCAGGAGTCCAAGGGACAAAGAAAGGGCGGAGTGACTAAGCGACCGAGAGCTCCTTGCGAACAGCGAGGAAACGACAACCGCCGCTGAAGTCACCGAGACCACCCAGAACGTTGCCGAACCAACTGAGCTCGAGCTCGCGCCGACCACCGTCAGCACAGAGATAAGCCACGCTGCGATCGCCATCACCGTCCTGCCAAACCGAGGCGAGAGCTAAAATAGGAAATTGTTTCTGTAATTCCGGCTGGGCTTCACCCAGGGCTAAAAGCTCGGCAATGGTGGCCGGACGATAACCAGCCTTATCCATCTCAGCGATGGCGTTTTTACGGTTAATCAAACGATTGAAGTGAAAAAGTTTGGCTTTTACTTCAATGGCCTGGCCGTTAAGTTCGACGGGGAGGGGAAAATGATCGGCATTGATATCGCCGTTCTTGTCGTCGTAGTTACCGGCGGCAATCATTTCGTCCAGGGTCCGGGCGTAATTCACTATGAGAACGAATTCTCCGTCCCGGAGTTCGAGCTTGGCAGCTTCGGCCAAGAGAGCGGCTTCGGTGTTTTTGGTGGTTTTTGTTTTGGGGGCGACAATGGCGGCGAACATTCTTTTGGCTAGGACGTTGTCCTTGCTATTAATAATTTTTTTAATAAGGTCATCCGTAAATCCGGCTTTTTTCAAAACCAAGAAAAACTCATGAGCCCTGCCAACGGCATCACACATTTCCATGATAATATTTTTTTGTAAAAAATCGTTTTTTCGTACTTCCCGACGAATAAGGATCTAAAATATATAATAAAATTAGATGAAAACATTATATCATATTTAATAATTTATGTCAATTATATTAGAATATTTAGACTAAAATTAAATAAATTATCTTAATAAATACACAATACACGAATACTCCAATCAAATATTATAAACAAAAAAAAGAAACCTTTTAATGGCCTCTTTTTTATCATAAATTCATTAAAATTACATCATCCCCATTCCATCCATCCCATGGCCAGCCCCGTGATCGTGCTGGCAACCCTTGGCCTCCGGTTTATCCGTAATTACGGCTTCAGTAGTTAGAAACATCATCGCGGCCGAAGCGGCGTTTTCTAAGGCGCTACGAACGACTTTGGTCGGATCGACAATCCCGGCCTTTATCATATCGACAAATTCCCCGTTAGCCGCATTATAGCCCATGACAACTTTGGCATTTTTATTTTCCTCAATAATCCGCTGCAGAATTAAAGAACCATCAACCCCGGCATTAGCGGCAATGATTTTAATCGGTTCTAAAATTGATTGATTGATAATTCTCTCGCCTACCGGGGTGCTATTTGTATCCTTTAGCTCGCTTTCAAATTTAGCAAAATCATGGCCGTAACCAGCCACAGCTAAAGCTAAACCGCCCCCCGGGACCACCCCTTCTTCAACCGCCGCTTTCGTTGCATTTAAAGCGTCTTCAATCCGATACTTCTTTTCTTTCATTTCGGTTTCCGTGGCGGCGCCGACTTTAATAACGGCCACGCCACCGGCGAGTTTGGCCAAACGTTCTTGCGCTTTTTCTTTATCAAAATCAGAATCAGCGTTCTCTTTCTCTTTCTTTATTAATTCAATTCTGGCTTTAATGTCTTTTTCCTGCCCCTTACCTTCGACGATAGTGGTATTATCTTTAGCGGCGACAACTTTTCTGGCCTGACCCAAGTCAGCAATTTCGGTTTTATCTAATTTCAACCCAACTTCTTCGGAAATAACTCGCGCTCCAGTTAAAACGGCAATATCTTCTAGCATCGCTTTCCGACGATCGCCAAAGCCCGGCGCTTTAATGCCTAAGACATTAAAAGTGCCACGCAATTTATTCAACACAAAAGTTGTCAAAGCTTCACCGTCGATGTCTTCGGCGATAATTACTAAATCTTTTTTACCGCTTTGAATTACTTTCTCTAGGAGAGGTAAAATTTCCTGAATTGAACTGATTTTCTTATCGGTAATTAAAATATAGGGGTCAGACATTTCCGCCTTCATCGTATCTTGGTTACTAATCATATAAGGCGAAACATAACCTTTATCAAATTGCATACCCTCAACCACTTCTTTTTCGATTCCAAAAGATTGACCCTCTTCAACCGTAATTACGCCCTCTTTCCCGACACTGGCCATCGCTTCGGAAATTATCCGGCCGATTTCTTCGTCATTAGCGGAGATAGAGGCAACTTGAGCGATTTCTTCTTTAGTTGAAATAGTTTTACTTAATTTTTTAAGCTCAGCCACAATCTCATTAACTCTTTTCTCTATACCTTTTCTAAGTTCAATTGGATTAACGCCAGCGGCTACTAATTTTAAACCATTAGTAATAATTGCTTGCGCTAAAACCGTTGCGGTTGTAGTCCCGTCACCGGCCGCATCATTAGTTTTTGAGGCAACTTCTTTTATAATACTGGCGCCAACATTTTCAAATTTATCTTCTAGGTCAATTTCTTTCGCCACCGTTACGCCGTCTTTAGTAATAATCGGCGAACCATAACTTTTATCAATCACGACATTCCGGCCTTTCGGACCAAGGGTAATTTTGACGGCATTAGCTAATTGGTCAACCCCACGTTTTAAAGCTAGACGAGCTTTTTCATCAAAAATAATTTGTTTAGACATATATTTAATTAATTTAATTTATATTTATTCAATAATGGCGATAATATCGCTTTCGCTCAAAACTAGATAGTCCTCATCATCAATTTTAATTTCGTCGGGTGAATATTTTTTGAACATTACTTTATCACCAACCTTAACAGTCATGGGGGCTAATTGACCATTATCCAGAAGACGGCCAGCGCCAATGGCGATAACTTCACCTTTTTCCGGCCTTTCCTTGTCGGAAGTATCCGGCAAAACGATACCAGATTTGGTCATATCTTCTTTTTTAAAGGGTTTAACAAGCACATTATTAGCGAGGGGTTTTAAGTTCATATTTTTGTTTATTATTAAGTATTATTTTAAATATTTCTCTTAGCAGTCTTATAATAAGAGTGCTAATTATGCTACTATTTTAAGCGTTTGTTTGAGGCTTGTCAAGACTAAAATTTGGTTTAAAAACGGAAGGGATATGTCTAAAAGATAAAATCGGAAAATAAAAGAGACCGGGTCTAAAAATAAAAAAAGATAAAAAAAGAAGGCTCCAATTAATTAAGTCAAATGACTAAATTATTTGGAGCCTCGTAAGGCTTGGTTGGCTAATTAGGAGGCCAGCGAACAGAAATTATAAATGAACGAATAAATAGGCATGGACTGATCGATCCTCGTAACAGTAGCCGGGGCCAATCAGGCCTTTAATGTATTTCCCGGAGAATGTTTTGAGAACTCCCCATTCGCCCCGAACCAGTTTATGCTGATCAAGATCCCAGCCCATGTCGCTATAGACGCAGTAGTCCTTGTCCGGTCCTAATTCCAAATTTAGCAGGTTAGCTATAATATTGTCCTGTTGCCAGACCACTACCTCTGAAACTCGCCAGACAGCAAAGGTCAGAACTGAACCGTATTTTTTGTTCCACTCATCATAGAAAGCGGACAGGGTGGTTTTTCCCAGACTGATATTAGCCTGATATTCAGGTTTGCTGTTTCTGCCAGCTATGCCTAGGCCAGCCGATAATTTATCGGTAATCGCCAGGCTGGCTTTGGCACAAAGGGCCATGCCAGGGATCTTACTTTGAGTCCAGGTCTCAAATTGACCGCCAGCTGAAGCCGGAGATGGACGTTGTTCTGTGACCAGCGTACACATATTACCGACGGTAACAGTCAATTTTTTCGTTGGATTAATTATCGCCGAAAACTGGTTCATAGACCATGAACCATTTCCGGTTTCGACGTTAAAAGCGTTTAATGACCGCAGTGCGAACCAGTCATTCGGTCGCCAAGTGGCGACTGCTCCAAAACGTAAGACGGCGGCATTACTGGCGTGTAAGCTGTCGATGTTAAAATTCGACCAGCCTAAGGTTCCAGCGTACAGTTTGTTGATGGTTACGTCTTTGGTAACCGGAATGTTCTCAATTTGGGCAAACAAGTTGCTACTGACAAGACCAAAAAGAATGGTCACAATTAAAAACAGTTTTCTCATGATAAGGGTTTTGGGGTTAATAAATGTATGACTATAACTGTATTTGTTTTTCTCTAATTTTCAAAGAATAATAATATATTATAGCATGCGAAACATATTTTGTCAATATATATAAAAAGCTATTTTTATAGTAAAATAACTAAGCTGTTTAACGGAAAATTTACCTAATTTTGAATAATCTATTATCCTTATTTTTTAATTAATATTAAACAAAAAATAAAAATATGACTTTTAATGAGTACCAAGTTCAAAGCCGCAAGACTGCCCTTTATCCTAATTTGGGAGCAAATTTCGTCTACCCTACCCTAGGACTCTCTGGAGAAAGCGGCGAAGTGGCGGAAAAAATAAAAAAAATTCTGCGTGATAAGGGCGGACTTATCGGCGAGACGGAAAAAGAGGAAATAAAAAAAGAGTTGGGCGATGTTTTATGGTACGTGGCGCAACTGGCGACTGAACTTAAGTTAGATTTAGATGAAGTCGCCGAGACCAATCTAAAAAAATTATTCTCCCGTCTTGAACGAGGAGCTATTGGCGGCAATGGTGATAACCGTTAAAAATAATAAACACTAAAAAATATGTCACTCTTACACAGTTTAATTTTAGGCATCGTTGAAGGTCTAACTGAATTCTTGCCCATCTCTTCTACCGCCCATCTATTACTAGTCGGCGACTTGCTAAAAATTCCAACGACCGACTTCGTCAAAAGCTTTGATATTTTTATCCAGCTGGGCGCAATTTTAGCGGTCGTAATTTTATATTTCAAAAGGATCATCACTAACTGGAATCTGATAAAAAAACTCGTGGTCGCTTTTATCCCGACCGCGATCATCGGTTTACTATTATATAAAATCGTTAAAACTTATCTCCTGGGTAATAATTATATTGCCGCCCTGGCCCTTTTAATCGGCGGTTTAATCTTAATTATATTTGAAAAAAACTTTTACAAAAAAAATCCTATTTTAAGTTCAGAAATCACTTATAAGCAGGCCTTTATTATTGGTTGCGCCCAATCCTTGGCGATCATCCCTGGTGTTTCTCGAGCAGCGGCCACAATTGTCGGCGGTTTGGCCCAAAAAATTGACCGGAAAATTATGGTTGAATTTTCTTTTATGCTCGCTATCCCAACTATGGTCGCGGCGGTCGGGCTTGATTTAATAAAAATGCCGACTAGTTTTAGCCGGCCGGAAATTTCTCTTTTAGCTTACGGCTTTATCGCCGCTTTTGTTACCGCCATTATCGGCGTTAAATTTTTTATTAAATTTATCCAAAAAAATAATTTCATTCCCTTTGGCTGGTATCGGATAATTTTGGGCTTGATAGTTTTGGCTTGGTTGATGTTTTAAACCAAGGGAAATCTGCCGCTTGATATTTCAAGCGAGATGTCTCGAACCAAAAATACGACTCGATATTCCAAATAAAAAAATCTGAACTAATAAATATTTTTAAAAGAGGTCGCTTCAGAGCGACCTCGTTTTTTTTATTAACCTATTTTTATGATACCTTCAAAGCTTTACGGGTATGTTCGTCAACCGTGACGGCAATAAACTTGGCTTTGGGCAATAAATCTGGATAATGCTTGGCCAAAATTTGTTCCACATAAGTCTTGAAGAAAAGGGTTTTCTCCCGCGCCCGATTTTCATCAACGCCGTTTTCCCGAAAAGGAGACGAGGATAGAACTAGAAATCCATCATCACCAGTTCGCCCCGATTTCATATTGTCGGCAATAATACTGATTGCCTTGATAATCGGCTCTGACAAGTCAGGGCTATAGGGCCCGACTATTATGGCCGTATTAGGTTCGTGCATCCAGTCAAAACCGCTGCCAACGCCTAACACCCATTCGCAGTGCTGCATATCCATCAGGTCACGATTCGATTCTTTAATCTCTTTGATAGTCTTTTCGATGGAAGCATTTGCCTGTGTTGCAGTCAGCGGGGGAATCTCTATCCGACGCTCACGCGCAACGTCTTCGTCGTGTCGTTCCCCAGGATGTCGATCACCTTGACCATCACCCGGTACTCGCCCGGCTCATCGTATTGA
>JAPLVX010000004.1:2617-2951 GCA_026396945.1 Candidatus Falkowiibacteriota bacterium | reverse complement strand
TTTAAGCATCTGCCATAACCACAAATGGAACACTTGCCACCTTTGTATTTAATGGCTAATTGACGAATTTGTTTCCGCCTTCGATCAACCGCCATTTTTAAATACTCTGCCCGATCGATATATTTTCTTTTATCTTTTGTCATATAAAAATATTATAGCAAAAAATAAAAAAGAGTTCACAGCCAACTGCGCTACCGCTGCGCTACCCGGGAATATTAAATTGTTAAAACTATGTAAATATAATAACAAATTAAGGGATTATGTCAATTTGGCCTATTTATAGGCCTTTTCAGCTATAAATAAACAAATTTCCCTTCGATTAAACCCCGAAGAA
>JAPLVX010000004.1:0-2573 GCA_026396945.1 Candidatus Falkowiibacteriota bacterium | reverse complement strand
AACTTCAATTTATTTCCCCAAATTAAAGCTCTGATCCGTTAATAAATCAGTTGAATACTTGCTTAAACTCCCCCTCAAGTTCAAATTAACCGTTAATTGATTGGTCCGCCGCCCCGGCTGCTTCTGAATATACAAAGCATAGTTTCCCGCCTCCGCTAAATTCTTGATATACTCGGGTAACTCATAATTTATTTTTATCTCTTTCTCCGCCCCGGGTTCAACTGTCATAAAAAAGGCAATTACGGTCTTGTCTAAATCCGGATCATCATAAACATTCAGAGTATTATCTTCTTCCCCGCTGATATTAATTAACTTACTTCCCTTCGGCACATAAACCCGCGTGTAACTGCGATATTTAGTCGTGCGCCAATCAAAACCGCCGTTATGACGATAAAATAATTTTAACTCGGCGGCTAAATTACTCTTGGAGTCGCTAGAACCAACCGTATAAGCAATATTCTTAGTCATCACCGAGTCACTTTTGAAGGCGGCCAAATTAGCATCTACCACCATCAGATAATCAGCCGGCGCCTTTTTAACTACGCCCGACCAATTTAAATCCGTAATCAGATTTTCATAATTATTATCATTGAAGAAAACCAGAATGTTTTTACGCTCCAAATTACGATTAAGCAAAGTTAGGAGGTCACGGCTGCGCGCTAAGGGTAAATTAAATAAGCGGTTTTTAAGCTCAAGCATGATATCGTTAATTATTTCTTTGCGGTCCCAAGAAGAAATATTGTCTTGTTTGTAGGCAACTTCGACGTTATACTGCAAAAGGGTTTGGAAATTATCTTTATTATAAGTCTGACCCTTAACCGTAATCGGACCGGTCAAACTAATCAGGTCGGCAATAAAATCTGGGGTAATCGCGACGACTCCGGTAAAGTCAGGGGCGGGTTGATTGAGCAATCTTAATTCTTCCTTATAAATACTTTGAATTGTCCGCGCCGAAGTGGGCCAATCGGGCGACCAATTAGCATCGCGCAAAAACCATTTATCAACTTTCAAATATTTTTTTAATACCGCCGGTGGCGCCAGGCTTAATTTATCCTGAACCGGCATATCTAAATGATAAGTATCTTCGGTCACCAAATTCTTTATCTCCCCGCTATTTACTTCCAGAGTGCCATAAGTACCCAAAAAGCCGCCGCTGGGCCGAAGCTCATCGTTATTCTGCAATAACAAGAGGAAGCGGCTAGAATCGGGATAACCCATTAGAACTGGGGTCAAACGAATCAAGGGAGTGGCCGTGTCTAAAATATCTTGACCCTCTTTAAGTTTATCTTTTAAATCTTTAATTTTTGGATAAACCGGATATAAAACACTAAATTTAGGAATTTTATTCAAGCTAAGGGCGGCCGCATCCAGGTCAGTTTTTAAATTAATAATTTCTGGTTCGGCTTCATAAATTGTTTTAATGATTTTATTCTTATCCGCCGGAGAATATTCGGAAAAATTCTTATTATTGGTCGCGCTTAAAATTTCATTAAGGGGCCGGGCAATTTCTAGACCTCGACCTAAGACCTGGCTCAAGAGTAATCCGGATTGATCCAAATAAGCTAAATCATCAACCTGGCTATTAAATAAACCGGAATTTTTTATCAACCAATTATCGCGGACCGGGGTCAATTTATCGAGCGCGCCGCTAAAATTCGTCTCTGCCTCTTTAACCGCCGCCTCGGCGCCGTTAAAATTTCTCGCCTCGACGAATCTCAGCGCTGATTCTAAAGAATTCTTACCGGCTAAAGTCTCGTTATAGAAAAGTTTAAACTGGACAAATGATCGGCCGAGCAGCAACAACAATAAAAAAAGAAGCCCCAGCAAGACAACCAGGGTGTATTTCAAGATTTTTATAATTCGGCGAAGCGCTTTTTTCATAATTTATTTTGGCTTTACTTATTTTCCGTTTTTGGGACTTTCACTTTAGGCTTCATTAACTCTAGGTTATCAATAATGACGATTTTATTATTATTTAAAATATTATAAAGAAAAATATCCATAATATCGCGACGATAATGAAATTCGGCTTCGTCCATAATCGTAAAATTTATTTCCCGGCCTAATTTTTTCTCTAAATCGGCAATCAAAGGTAAAAATTTTTCCCGACGCAGGCGGCCAATGATTAGCATGTCGGTTATAGCTGTTGAATTACCGCTAAACTGGCCGGTTAAAACAAAGTATTTAAGATTGGTGATTTTGGCTAAACGACCTAAGAATTCTTGGACAAAAAAGAGTTGCGCCTTGGAAAATAAAGCTTTAAGTTCGTTGAATAACAAGAAATTCCGATTCACCATAAAAAACTTCTTTTCTTTTTTCGGCTTTTTCCCGTCAGCGGCGATAATTTCCGTCAGCGCGACAATTAGGCCCAATTTTTCCAAATTATCCAATTCTCGCCGGAGTGGATTAAGGGCCACTTTCAAATCACGCCCCAAAGCTTGGCTATAATATTTTTCTTCCGGGCTCGCTAAAATTTTTTTTAAAATCCGCGCCCTCAGCTCTGAGCCGAATAGCTTGTTTAGCATATTTATTTATTTATGTCTTTATAGTATAATATAAGCGTTAATCAGTCA
>JAPLVX010000012.1 GCA_026396945.1 Candidatus Falkowiibacteriota bacterium | reverse complement strand
AGCGAGCGCGGCGGCGGATGATTAAACGCTTTAATTCCAATTTTTTGTTTAAACGGAAGCATCCAAGCGCTTATCTTAATCTATATCTGAGTTCATTGCGAGCGGAATTCAGGCATCTGACTGATTGGCGCTACCTTAAAAATAAAATAAAATCCGGGCGCGGACGCTTTGCCGCAAAACCAAGGCTAAAAATAAGTTTAGGCCGCCGATCTAACCCAGTTTTAGAATTTTTTTATTTTATTTTGATCTTGCTTATTTTAATTATTCCTTTTAAGGTCATGTCTTATTTTTTTGACCTAAACGGGATAAAAGATCGGGTTTTGTCTCAATCGCAATCCGGTCTCAATAGTTTCTTGGCCGGTGCCAATAAAGCCGCTGGTCTCGATTTGTCCGGCGCTAATTCCGAATTTAGCCTAGCGGGGCAGAAATTTCTAGAGGCGCAAACCGAGGCAGATAGTATTAATAAAAATTTATTATCTTTAGCCTCCTTGTCCTCTGACCCCAAAGTAAAAATGGCGGCCGAGGGGCAAAAATTTTTAGCGGCTGGCACAGCGGCCGCTAGCTTAGGTCAGAATTTGACGGCGGCTCTAGATAGTTTATTTAATAATCCCGATAAGAATATATCCCAAATTTTGGATAATTTTTCTTATTACGGCGAACTGTCCAAGCGTGATTTGGCGGTGATTAATCAGAATTTAGCGGCGGTTAAGGTTAATAATTTACCTGTCGAATACCAGGGAAATTTTATCGCCCTTAGAGTAAAAGTTGAAGATTTAAATAAAGGCTTAGGCGCTTTTGTTACTTCGTTACAATCGCTCAAAGAATTTTTAGGACTCAGTCAGGATAAACGATATTTATTAGTTTTTCAAAATAATACTGAACTGCGAGCGAGCGGTGGTTTTTTGGGTAGTTATGCTTTAGTGGATCTTCACGAGGGGAAAATAAAGAACCTAGAAGTTCCGGGTGGTGGTTCTTATGATACTGAGGCTGGTTTAAAAGATAAGATTATTGCCCCGGCGCCTTTATGGTTAGTTAATCCGCAGTGGCATTTTTGGGACTGTAATTGGTGGCCCGATTGGCCGACGACAGCCCAGAACATTATGTGGTTTTATGAAAAAAGCGACGGCCCCACCGTTGACGGAGTAATTAGTTTTACGCCGACGGTCGTTGAGAGATTATTGGAGGTGACCGGCCCGATTGACCTAAGTCAGGAATATGGAGTAATAATTGATTCAAATAATTTTTGGGCCACCGTCCAAACGGTGGTAGAAAATAAGGATCAGGGGAAAATTACCACGGCGGCGGTCGCCTCCTCGACCTTATTGGCCAGTTCTTCGCTTACCCTAGACCAAGGCTTAGATCAAAATTCTAAGAACAAACCGAAGAAGATTATCGGTGATTTAATGGCCAAAATTCTGGAAGAATTGCCTAAAAAATTAAATAAAGACAGTCTAATTAAACTTATTTCTCTGACCGAAAAGAATTTAAGCGAGAAGCAAATTTTATTTTATTTTTCCGACCCGAAACTAGAAGCCGCGGTGGCGGATCATAATTGGGCCGGAATTATGAGGCCAGCTAAATATGATTATTTGGCAGTAATTAATACCAATATTGCCGGCCAAAAGAGTGATCGTAAAATTCAAGAAAAAATCGACTTAGTCAGTAATATTTTAAGTGATGGTTCGGTTATTAATACCCTCAAAATTAGTCGAACGCATACTGGAGTAAAGCGTGAACCTTTTACTGGCGTCCGTAATGTTGATTGGCTGCGAGTTTATGTGCCCGCCGGTAGTCAATTATTAGAAGCGAGTGGTTTTTCAACCCCCGACGCCAATTATTTTTCGACGCCAGAAGCGGGTTGGGAAATCAATCCTATTTTAGCTAAGTATGAAAATATTTTTTCCGTCGATCCGCTTAGCGGCAGTAAAATATATCAAGAAAATAATAAGACTGTGTTTGCTAATTGGGTCATGGTTGACCCCGGAGAAACCGCCGTGGTTACTCTGAAATATCGTTTGCCTTTTAATATTTTGAATCAAGCCAATCAAGAAGATTGGCTCAATAATTTGAATAGTTGGCTCAACCCCAGTCAACCGGTTTTATTACCCTATTCTTTGCTAGCGCAGAAACAGCCTGGCGCTCAGGCAAGTGAACTCACGAGCCGCTTAATTTTAAGCGGAGATTGGCCCTTGGTCTGGAATTACCCCCAAACCATAAAGGCCAATAATGAGGGCTGGGATCTTAAAGTAAATTTAGATAGTGATAAATATTGGGCGGTAATTTTAGCTAAAAATAATAATTAACTTATAAAATAAATAATAAATTATATAGCCAAAAAAAATATGTCCAGCAAAAAAGAATTTAAACCGATTAAAGCCAAGCCCCAAGCCAATTCTAGCTTAGCCGATTTTATTGAACGACCAGTCCCCAGCGAACAGGAGGTAGTTAATTTTAATCGGGCGGTTAAACAGGAAGTTAGAGACCAGGAAATCGATACTAATTTATCGGAGATTTATAAAGATCGTTATGGCCAGCTGATGGATGTTAAAACTTTAAAGGTTAAAAAGAGGCGCTCTTGGTTAGCTCGATTCTCCCGTTTTTTGTTGGGCTTAATAATTTTAGTCGGCCTATCGTATGGCGCTTATTATTTTATTAATCGAACCAATAATCAAGCGGCGGCCGAAATTTCCCTTAAGGCGCCCGAAAGCGTAATCGCCGGGGAAGAGTTTTCTTACGAGGTATCTTATAAAAACACCAGCCGTTTCGCTTTAAATAAAATAAACCTTGACCTGAAATATCCGGACAATTTTATTTTTCTAGAGAGTTCAATCCCGCCCGCCAGCCAAAATTCTAATTGGCAATTACCGGATTTAGCGCCGGGGCAAAGTTATTCCCTGACAGTTAAAGGTAAATTAATTAATAAAAAAGATGCCCCCAATATTCTGGAAGCTTACCTAACTTATACGCCCGCTAATTTCTCCAGCGAGTTTAAGCGTGATGCTAGTGTTAATACCTTGATCGGGGGTCTAGGCTTTGACGTGGAAGCGGCCTATCTTAATACCGCCTTAATCGGCCAAGATGGCGAAGTGAATTTAATTTTTAATAATTTTGGGGACAATGTTTTTTTGAATAATTTTGTGCTAAATGTTTCTTCCCCAAATAATATCGTAATTAGCGATATTACGATTAGTCCGGAAATAAAAGCGACTGAGATAAAAAATGTTTCCCGCCCTGATATTAATCAGACCCCGCCCTATTCAAGCGTGTCGATAACTCCGATGGCTATAAATAAAATCAGCGGTTCGCAGTGGCAAATAGACAATGTGGCGGCCAAATCATTAGCTCAGAAAGTTTTGCTAAAGTATAAAGTTAATGAAAAAACTGAGGACAAACAATCAATCGTAATTAACTTAGAACAATTAGCGCCGGACGGACGAACCCTTATTTTTTGGGAGAAAACCATCGATTTGGATATAATGAAAAGTGATTTGAATTTAACTTTAGCCGTTGATAATCTTAAGGCGGATAGCGCAGTTGATTTTGGCCAAACTCTTAATTACACAATTAACTATGCTAACCACGGCGTGGCCACGCTTAAAGATGTTAATATCCGGGTGGATTTAAAGGGCGAGTTTTTTGATTGGAACTCTTTGCAAGACAAGAACCGCGGCCAGCTTTCAGACGGGGGAATTATTTGGACCAAAGAACAGATCCCTGGTTTAGCGGAAATTTCCCCCAATCAAGAAGGGGCCATTAATTTTTCCATTAAATTAAATGATTTTACAGCCAGCGATTTAGGTAAGGATTTGTCTTTAAATAACCAAGCCAGTTTTAATTTAAGCGGTGGCGAAGCGACTGGTTCCAGTTCCGATCGGTTGAGCAATACAATTATTAATAAGATAAATAGCAATTTAAATTTAATTGAGCAAATTCGTTATTTTGATGAGAACAATATTCCGGTTGGTTCGGGTCCGTTACCCCCTAAGGTCGGAGAAAAAACTAGTTTTAAAATTTATTGGTCGGTGACTAATGATCTGCACGAACTTAGTGACACCAAGGTATCGCTGGTTTTGCCCAATTATGTTAATTTTGAGGAAAAAAGCAGCGTTAATGTCGGTTCTTTAATTTATGATAACTCTAGTCGCCAGATAACTT
>JAPLVX010000026.1 GCA_026396945.1 Candidatus Falkowiibacteriota bacterium | reverse complement strand
CCAAGCGATTATTTAAACTTTTTTCTAAAATAGGCGGGTCAAGCCATAGGCTCACCACCGATCCGCCAGCGCTCACATCTTCTAAAATAAGCTGATTCCCTTGATAAGAGACAGTGCCGCTTAAAGCGTTGATTTCCGTGTCGGCGGTATCCAACAAAATATCTACTTTAAATAAAGAATCTTTAACAAATTGGTCCGGACTAGCAATAATAAAATCAGCCGCTAAGAGGCGCAGGGGTAAAGACAGACAACAAATAATGGAAAATAATAAAACTCGCATATATTTAACCGGTCCAATAATAAGCTAAGATACTAAAATCAATTAAATTAATAATTCCGTCATTATTTAAATCAACTTTTTTGGCGGCCTCAGTAGTAGCCGCTTGTTTATACCAAAAAGCAGCGATCGAAAAATC
This sequence comes from Candidatus Falkowiibacteriota bacterium, assembly GCA_026396945.1. Lineage (GTDB taxonomy): Bacteria > Patescibacteriota > Patescibacteriia > Patescibacteriales > UBA12465 > JAPLVX01. The sequence goes on along the minus strand of JAPLVX010000026.1, from coordinate 1,300 downwards.
AATTAAATTAATTTTTTGATCATTATTAAAATCTACTTTTTGTTTAGCCTCTTCTAGCTTAACTGGTTCAAGGTCAGCGGTCGTCGTGGCCTGGTCAATTTCATTAGAGACTCGGAAACTCAGGGTTGGACTAAAATCGCTGACTTCGCCATTATGTGAAGATCGGGTTTTAAGTTCATGCGATCCAATTTCCAATAAAGACGTGTCCAGACTATAAAAATAAAAACCATTATTGTTAGCCTCTGTTTTTAAAGATAAAGTTTGATCGGAATGAACAGTAATAGATACCTGGCTCGCGGGGGCGGTTTGACCTAAAATATTGACTACTTCGCCCGGCAAAAAATCAGTTTTATTAATTTCAATCGTTGGTGGAATAAAAATACCGGTTAGCTGAATAATCGCTCCCTGAGCGACAAAAAGATTGAAGGGTAAAATAACCGACCGGCGGCCAGCCGCATCTTCGCTATAAACCGAAAAAAGGTGATTACCCGGACTTAAACCCTGAATGGCCATTTGAAAATTGGCATCTTTACCGGAGATAGTAGAAGCGGCCAACTCGCCGTCGCGCAAAAGTTTCACTATACTGCTCGGATATGACTTTCCCGCAAACGAGGCTGAAGTTGTCGGATTAATTACCAAACCAGGCAAAACGCCGCCACCGCCACCGCCACCACCGCCACTCGGCGGCAGAGTATCCGGCGCTTCTCGATCATCACTTAAAGAACTACAATCAGGATCGTTGGGATAATCAATTTTACCATCATTATCATTATCTAAACCATCCGCGCATTGCGGAGCCGGAGTAATCGTTATTTTGAATTTAGACCCGCCCATTGCCTGGACCGCTAAGCTAGAAAATAAAAAAACAATCAGCCCGGCAGCAATAATATAAAATTGTTTATTTTTTATAAACATAACTTAATTGGCAGTCACCGTTAAAACTAAATTCAGACTATAGGCGCCGAGAGCCTGTTCGGCCGGAATCTTCTGCGCTAAAGCAATATTTGTTAAATCCCAATAGCAAGCCAAGGGCGCCGAACTATTAGCGCTGAGTAAAGTAATTGAATCAACGCTCCCCTCGGTAAAAGCGGCGCTGGAACCTAAGGACAAATTAGCGCTGGAGCAACCATTTTCTGGAGTAATCGTGCTCGCACTCGGGTCTAGACTTAGTTGACCGGCCAAACTATCAGCGTCGCCGCTATCAGCGCAGCCGGCCGGAGTACCGCCATCGTCATTATAATCATAATCGATAGAGCCGGTCGACCATTTATCAGCTGCCCCACCATTGGCGGCGACACTG
>JAPLVX010000106.1 GCA_026396945.1 Candidatus Falkowiibacteriota bacterium | reverse complement strand
CCCTAATCTAGCTATAACTCTCAATAATTAATTATTTGTGAGAATAAATTTTATGGAAATATATTAACATAATTTTTTTTATAAGTCAAGCATAAATATAAAAAGAGCTAAAATTAGCCCCTTAAATTAAATCTAATTGCTATTGTTAAAATACCGATTAATTGGCTTTCTGTCTATGATCTAACCGCCAAAATATTCAATTTCTTCTGTCAAATTTATTTTATACCGATTTTTAGCTTTTTTCTTAATCAGATTTATCAAGCTGATAACGTCTTGGCTGTTCGCTTTTTTTATATTCACTATAAAATTAGCATGCTTTTCACTAATTTTAGCGCCACCCCTTGACTTACCTTTAAGCCCAAGCTGATTAATTAAATAGCCGGTTCCAATTTTACCGCCCCTAAACAATCCTTTCAGCTCTAGGCCATCTGCCAAATCGCGGTTTTCTTTGATTAATTTGTTATATTCCAAATTTTTAAAAATACAACCAGCGCTTGGTTCCCCAGGTAAGGTTCGCCTTCTATGAACTAGATTTTTTTTGGCTGAATTTTTTATCTCATCTATCGGCCCCTGGCTTAATTTTAATTTAACACTCACAATAAATAAATTTTTATTTTGTTTGAAAATGGAATGGCGGTAGCTAAAACCGCAGGCTTGGTTATTCAATTTCACTAATCGATCGTTGGCCGCATCGTAGGCCACAACCTCGGACACCTGTTGGGATATATCGTTACCGTATGCCCCGGCGTTACCTCTGACGGCGCCGCCTAAACTTCCAGGAATCCCCAGCGCCCATTCCAAGCCGGACAAACTAAGGCCGATGGCGATTCTCGCCAGTTTAGACAAGCCGGTGCCAGCCCAGGCTGATATCGTATTTCCCTTGATTGAATATTTTTCGCCGGAAATTTTTATAACTAAACCGCGAATTTTCTTTTTAGTAATCAAAATATTGCTGCCGCCAGCCAATAATAACAGCGGCAACTTATTACGCTTGGCCCAATTAATCGACTCAATCAGTTCCTCTTGGTTTTTAACTAAAACAAAAAATTCCGCCCGGCCGCCGATTTTAAAAGTCGTCAAAGGCGTTAAATCGTAATTTTTTTTGATGATTTTTTCTACAAGCATTGTTTTAAAATAAAGGTGTATAAAAACCTTTAATAAATTTAATCGAGATAAGAGTTGTCATATAAATCCCAATCGGCAAATAATTTATCCGATAATTTACAGCCTTTGGAAATTAATTTGTAAATTTGAATTATATTTTTATGGCAATAAAATAGAAATAATTGACAAAGAATCCAAATTTATTTGCGGCTCGATGGCTGCGCTCTGCCAAACCGCGTTGTTTTCTTTAACCACTTTTGTAACTCGGCCGATTACCAAACCGCGCGGTATATTCTGCTCCAGGCCTGAAGTGGCCGCTAAATCGCCCTCTTTGATATTTTCTGTCTGCGGAATAAATTCCATTTTACTGGTTAGCCCTAATTCTCCGGTGACGATGCCGGTAGTTTTCCCTTCGCCTAATATGGCCGCGGCCAATTTACAATTTTTATTGGTGACTAAATATATTTCGGCGAGATTATCCTTAACGTTT
>JAPLVX010000030.1 GCA_026396945.1 Candidatus Falkowiibacteriota bacterium | reverse complement strand
GTTTGCGGCATTGGTCCTTCTTGGGCATCGACTAAGAGCAGAACGCAATCAATCGAACGCAAGATTCGTTCAACCTCCGAACTGAAATCAGCGTGGCCGGGCGTGTCCACGATATTAATTTTAGTGTCCTTATAGAAAACCGAGGTATTTTTGGAATAAATGGTAATTCCCCGCTCTTTTTCCAGGTCGTTGCTGTCCATGCTAACGCCTATTTCAGTCATGCCGGTTTGACGCATCATCGCATCCGTTAAGGTTGTCTTGCCATGGTCAACATGAGCAATAATGGCGATATTTCTAATATCCATATTTTGTTTAATATTATTTAAAATGTAAAAGAATTACGCCAATGACGTAACTCTTTATTAAGTCCTTTATAATATACCTTAATTCATTATAATAGTCAAATTCTTTAGTTTATTAGTTTTTCAGGTAAATATAAGTTTGGCTGGGTTTTGTCTCTAAAGTTTTATAGATTCGCCAATTTGGTAGTTTAAAGGCATAGGAAATAACCAGGGCGCCAGGTTTGAGTTTGCTTTGTAAGGCGAGGGCTACTTTGGGCATAATCCTTTCGACCAAAAAAATAAAAACTCCTTGAGCGGCGCCCAAGTCTTGTTTTAGAAAATTTTTATTCTTTAACTCTACCTTCGAAGCAAACCAAAATTTTAAAAATTGACCACGTAAATAAGGATAAAAGGCCAGCTCATAGCCGACTAATTTTAAAGGTTGTCCTTTTTTAAGTTCTTGCTTCTCTATAAAAAATAAAACCCGGCCATCGCCACAACCCAAATCGCAAAATAAGGAACCAGGCGGTAAATTTATTTCTTGGGAAATCAGGTTTAGATTACTGTTCGGAATTTTAACCCAAGGAACCTTGGTTTTTAAATTTATAAAAATCATCCCGGCCCCTAAAATAATTGTTAACCCGGCGGCCAAGACAATTACGGCCAGAATGATTAATAAAATTGCGATTAATGAAAGCACAGAGACTATACCACCGGTGTTGTTGAGCCGATCGCTTCTTTATTTATTGGTTGGCTCATTTTTGCTTTGACGGCAAAAATATAAATTATTTCTAGGATACCGGCGGTATTGATTACAAATAGAATAATGAACCAAGCTAAACTATTATTTCTGGCGGCTTTCCAAAGGGCGACACCCTTCCAAGCGGCGGTCCAAAGGATAAATAAAATTAACAACCAGGAGAAATGAGTCGCAAAATAAATAAAGTCAGGCATAAATTTTGGTTAATTAAATTTTTATTATATCAATTTGTAGAATTTATTTAATTTTTAGGTAACTCTAATTTTAGTATTTTTAAGTAATTAAGTCAATTGGAAACTCAATCTTTGGCCTCAAAATAATAACCACAGTCGGCGGCGGTCAGATGCTCCGATTTAACGCGCGGATATTTTCGACAATTCAAGGGCCTGATTTTATAAATTGAACAATAAGTTTTATCACCATTTTTCTTCAAAAATGGACATTTTTTAGGCAAAGCGCAACAGCACCCGCAATTATTACAAGCGCCGCGCCGGGAACGAGAAATCGGGAAAACACAACCCAGGGTTCTTTTTATTTTTTGTTTGTAATCATCGCTTAACATAGTTTTGCTGTCTTAGTTTAGATCGTATCGGTCACCGTAAATATCCTTTAATAAATCGAGATTTTTTTCCGATTTTTTGAGTAGTGATAAATTATAAGTTTCGGCCTGTTTTAACCAGTTCAAGCCAGCTTGGCCGAGACCGTCTTTGGTAGTCAAGCTAGTCTCATATAATTCGCGATAAGCGGCAAAATCTTTAACAAAACAATGTCCGCCCGCTCCCCGACCCCCGGCATGAACCGGATCATTATGGCTCAAACCGATGCGCGGGTCATGTATCATTGCTTCTTTTACTATTTGGTAATCAATATTTCTGGCACTACAAATATCCCAGAGGGTATTAGTGAATAATACTTTGAGATATAAAAAGCAATTACTGGCATACTTTATTATTTCCGCTTCCGCCGCCTGACAAATCAAATTATAATCAGCCCGAGGCAATACATCCATTACCATTTGCGCCTGAGCGGGCGTGCTCTTGGCTGAGGTTCCAATAATATTACGTTTAGGAAAATCAGCATCGAATTGGCAAGTTTTCTCCGTTAAAAATTCCGGGCTATGTAATAAATAAATATCCGGAAATTTGTTTTGCAATTTTTCGGTCGTTCCCGGTAAAATTGTTGATTTTATGACCACGATTTTACCCCGGCTAATCAAAGCCAAAACCTCTTCCAGAATTTTGTAATCAAAACCGGCCGGCGTCGTCGGCGTCGGCACGGCCACGAAAGTAATCTCGCAATCTTTAATTTTATCTTTGTTATTTAAGTACTCCGCTTGTAAGCCGTAACGAACGACGGTGAAACCGCGTTTAATAAAATTATTAGCATAAGCTTGGCCGATGAAACCCTGCCCGATGAAACCAATTTCCATATTTCAATAGATTAAGTTTGAATAAAATAAAAACAGGTTTATAGCCCGCCCTTATTATTGTCTTATTTTTTACCGCATTCTAGGCTGATGGTATTTTTGGCATCTTTTTCGACCATCCGAGAGCAATATTCTTCAGTTTTAGATCGGGTGATATTACCGCCGCTGCAATCGGTTATTAAGAAACCGGCCCGGCAATAAGTACGAAAAGAGTTGTTTTTTTTGTTTAAAGATACTATCAGCCACTCTTCTTTGGGGCTGAGAGTGGCGCTATTTCCTCGGCTAGAAACATCGTAATTCAAAATTTTTAAGCCGGTACTTTCGCGGATTACCGTTATTACTGCGGAATAATCATTGACATCAGTTGGGGCGGTCGTGGCCGTAGTTGGTTTAACAGTGTTGGTGATTTCTCCCTTAGGCCCTGGGCCAGTTTCCGGTTGGGGCAAATTTTTAGCATTTTCCGGCAAATCATTAGCTGTAACTTTCACAAATTCCCCGGACGCCTCATTTTTTGAATTTCGGGCGCTAAGCCAATAAGAATAATTTATGATTATCGCTGACAAAACCAGGGAGCCGACTAAAATTATAAAAATAAGCGCTATAATTTTTTTGAAAGGTTTAGTTTTGTGTTTCATAATTAAGAATTAAATTCCTTTTTTATTTCCGCGATAATTTGGGATAAATCCCAATCGCTTTTTACTAAATAACGAAAAACCGAATGCTTTAAAGCGACCGATATTTTTTCCTCATCGCTAAAATTAGTCAGCATGATGACCGACAGATTTTTGCCCCAGGCAGTGTCGCGCATAGTCGCGAGCATCGTTAGTCCATCCATTTTAGGCATGCTGATGTCGCATAAGATTAAATCAGGTAAATTTTTCTCAGCCGCCGCCAAACCCTCAAAACCATCATGGGCTTCTGAAACTTCAAATTTTTCCTCTTCTAAACTGGCGCGGAGCGCTTTAGCTAAGATTAAATCGTCTTCAATGATTAGTATTTTTTTACTCATATATTCATATTTTAAAATTAATTATTCTTATTTTTTATTATTGTTTTGGTCGGGTCTATCTCCTTCTCGCTGGCCGAGTTTGTTTTTTTACCGTTATTCACCGTGTCCGCTAGCGGTAGAGAAAAATAGAAAGTTGAACCTTTTTTCTCTTCTGATTTAAACCACATATCCCCTCCATGGGCCCGGATAATTTCGCGCGCGATATAAAGTCCGAGACCGGTGCCGTCGCTATGCTGTAAAGAGGCATTGCTGGCTCGAAAGAATTTAGCAAAGATCTGGGCCTGTTGATCTTTGGGGATGCCGATTCCCTCATCCTGAACATAGAATAAAGGGCCCCTAACTTTATCAATATCAGAGAAGATCCTGATTGTAGTTTTGGCTTCAGAATATTTAGTAGCGTTAGATATCAAATTTTGCCAAACCTGCTTCATCTTGTCGTGATCAGCAAAAATATTAAGCGTCGCCGGAATCTCGTCTTTTATTAGCAATCCCTTAGTGCTTATTAAGAAAATATTTTCCTTTAAAACTTCCTGGATAACTCCATCCAAGCTAAAACTTTTCTTAACGATATCAAATTTACGGCCAGTCTCGATATGGGAAACATCTAGTAGATCATTAACTAATTTTATCATTCTTTGATTGCTAGCGCTAATCTGGTCTAGAAAATCTAATTGTTTTGGGTTAAGATTCTTATCTTTATCTTTAAGCAGTAATTCCGTAAACCAACGGATTCCGGTCAGCGGGGTGCGCAATTGGTGCGAAGCGATGCCAATGAATTCGGTTTTAATTTTGTCTAATTTTTTTAAAGTCTCGTTCTGTTCTTGCAATTGCGAAGTCGCCTTATCAATT
>JAPLVX010000081.1:8963-14546 GCA_026396945.1 Candidatus Falkowiibacteriota bacterium | reverse complement strand
GATTGCCGCGACTGTAGCGGCTAGCGCAACTGGCGCGACTGGCACAACTGGCACAACTGGAACGGCCGGAACTATTGGGGTCGCGGAAATATTAGTTTTTGACGCTTCAACTTTGATTCCGGTGGCGACGACTGGCAGATTAGCCAGCGCACTCGCTGATTCCGGTTGCGGTAAATCTAAAACTGCTTCCGGATTAGGTAGTTCGTGGCTTATATCCAAGGGTTTCAACTGGCCGCTGGCGGCTAAACTTTTTAAATTATATTCGGACTCATGAGTAATTGCGGTTTTAACTTTAGGAGAATCGGCGGCGATTAATTTTTCCAAAGACGGCGACACCGGCGGTTTAACAATTTCCGGCGCCGGTAAATTTTTGACGAGCTGGTCGCAAGCTTTAAAAATCTTATCAATCGTATAGACATCTAAATTAAGGCCGCCCGAAACCACGCTCTTGGCGAAAGAATTCCTAGTATCAATCCGTGTTCTCACGCCGCGCAAATAAGTATTTAAAATTTGCTTAAAACGAATCAATAAATCCGAACTAGTGAAATTAATCCCCGACCCTTTAATAATTCTATCTAGATTCTGATTTAAATCTAAGGCCTGGGGGTCTTGGCTTAAACCTAAGTAAGTCGCGACTACCAAAAAAACCTGATCTTTTAAATCTTTAGTTAAATTTTCCGCTTGAGCTTGGTTCAACCCAAATTCGCCGGCGAAATGAAAGGGCAAACTATTAAGACTCAGGGTTTTAATCATGACTCGCATCACGGTCATAGCCAAATCAACCCCATATTTGCTCTCGAGGCTGGAAATAGCCGCCATAATGGCTGGCGACGAAATTTTATCGCGCAAATCCTTAGGCAGGGCGTTAAATTTTTGGAGGTAATCAAACATGAATAAAATAAAAAAATATTTATTCTAGTTTTATTTTAGCATATTTCAGGGAAAAGAGGAAAGAGATTAACGACTCTAAAAAAACAGAAAACTTGACCTTAGAAATCTTTATTTTAAGGGTCAAAAGTTTTGTTTTTGACCTTACAATCTTAATTAGATTGAAACATTCTAGCCTTAATTAGGCTGGATTTATACTTAGCCGCTCGATAGGGTCGTAAACGCTTAACTTTACAAAAAAGGCGAAATCTTCTGATTTCGTTGTTTAATTTGCTTAAGTCAACTTTTTGATCATAACCAAGACAGATAAAGTCTGGTTTAAATCGTTTTAGAACCAACCAGGGATTAACTTTATTACCCAGGAAAGCCTGGGCTGAATAATTTTTAGATTTCAGAGCGCGTCTGACCGCTTCTAGCCTAATTTTTTCTGGCTGAGTCGGGTAACGGCCTTTATTTTTATGGACATTCTCGTCGCGAGCAATAATAATTATGAGTTCTTCCCCGAATTTACTAGCCTGCTTAAAATAATTGAGATGACCGGGATGAAGATAATCAAAAGTACCGAAACAAATCGCGCGCATAAATTATTTTTTTCTTTTTAAACGATTGATTTCCTGTTTGATAGTTTTATATTCAAAGCTGCCCGGAGCGTATTTATTTAGAACACGGTGGCAACGGACTTTGGGGCGGCTACCGCTGGAGTAATCGGGGCGGCCGGAGCAACCGGGGTAGCTGAGCTGGTCGGAAGATTATCATTATCCTCGTCTAAAACGTCAACCATTTTAAGTTTGGCGGGGCTAGTCGGCAAGTCAATTGGAAAAATTTCCCATTCTTCAAGCGGCACGTTTTCCATGCTCTCGGGAAAAAAGACTAAATTACGGTATAGTTTTAATAATTTTTTAATAAGCTCACGTTCGGATTCCTTTAACTTTTTTACATTACGATTATTAGTTATATACTTGACCAGGACAACGTTGCTAAATACCTCACTGCTATTTTCTGAGATAAAATCTTTGAGCCAATTGGAAATAGTTGGGCTGACCTCGCTATCATTTAAAGTTATTTTCCCGGGGGTGATTATTTCTTGATTATGGTACAGAGCGGTCTCTAGTTCTCTCCGAAAATTATTATCTTCTTTTATTAAATCAATTAAACTTTCATTATAAATTGCGATGATCTCGGTACTCTCGGGTTTTGCCGTCAAAACATTTTTTATGTCTTCCTTGAATAAGGCTACTGCATCCAGTTTTTCTTGGTTAGCGAATTTTAGGTCGTCGGCGGCATCACTAAGGTCAACGAATTTGGGCGTATAAATTTTTTCCTCAGTCTCGGTTTTATAAATTTCCTGTTCTTTTTTAATTTCTTCTTCTTTTACAACAATTTTTCGATACTCATCTAGGCTGCCATTACTAGCGGTAATAAAATTTTTAATCGCGCCGGCAAAATAATTATCGGCAATCAATAACTTTAGACCGGCGATATCGAGAGATAACAATTGCGCTTTATTGGGTGGTAAGTCTAGCGTTTTAATAATTTTGTCTTTTAAATTATTAATGTCTAAAACTTTTAAATAAACATCATTGGTTAAATCAATTATCTGGCCCAGTTGTTTATTATCTAAGTTGTGTTTTTTACCGATCTCCCGATTAATTTTCGCGCCAAAAGACGACATTAAAATATCTTGAATGTCTGGCGGTAATATTTTGATTTCACTTATATAATCCATAAAAATTAGCTTACCGCTGAATCAATCGCCTTTTTGTATATGCCTTGTAAGACATTATTATCTTTTATCTCTTCCACCTTTTCGTGCGCATCCAGACTTCCTAAATTTTCTTGTTTTTTTAATATACCCATTATTCTTCTTAACAATTCTGGATTCTGCTCAGTTTTCGCCAAACTAGTAAGAGTAGAAATCTGCATGTTGGCCATTGCCCTTTCTAGTTTTTCTATATCAGCTTTATTACTGCCGTCTTCTTTCGGTATCAATTGCTTTGCATCAAAACTGACCAAATGGTTAGCCTTGACGCCTTCATTGTATTTGGCGGCAGCGGCTTCGTTAAAGGTGCCATCTAGTTCACGAAAAGCTTCAAGCTGATTGCCGCCAATTCGAGCACTTAACTTGGCATATTTATTCAGCTCGCCGTCATCTGTAATCATCTTATCTCCGGAATCTAAGCTTTGATTTTTAGCTAATTCCAAACCTTGATTAACATTATTTCTGTGTTGTTTGCTTTTCTGCGCCACCCGGCTCATATTATCCGCAAAATCTATGCCGGAATAATCCTCCATAGTCGTCTGCAAATTAGCGTTATTATAGGCCGAACTGTCTAAACCATAGCCATCAACTTGACCGTTATCCATAGCTTTCTTGAATTTGCCCTGTCCACCTTTATCATCTAAGTTGAAATTAAGATGCGCAAATCTTTTGTTAACTGCCTCGTCAAACTTCTTTAATAAAAGAGGGTTGTTTCCGATGGCATTTTTGGCAAGCGAAACGTCTTTGCGCCCGGCCACATGATCAGTTGAGCTGGTATCTTTCATAACTCTCATTAAATCAGATATTGAAGCGCCTGAATCCTCAAGCAGTTTTTGTTCTTTGCCGCGTTTAGCATCGACGAGTTGGTTTTTAAGAGCGCGGGAACGAGTCAGGCCACTCTCCAAACCATCCTTAAATCTTGCCTTAATGTCCGACATCTTTGTAACTTCTTTTTCATTTCTATCTTTTGCAAATTCTCCGGTTTCTTCATTTCGATATTTTACCGTGCCATCTGCTAGGGCGTGCTCCTTGTATTTAACACCATTCTTGTCGATATACTCTTTATTGTGATAAGCGTCGTATTTAGCTTTTTCATCATATCGCTTGTTTTCCTTTCTATCTATTTTTTTCTTAGCCTTAGCTTGTTGTTGCCGGGTGACCTCTTCGTCCGATACGCCTCGATAACCAGATTTAAAAGCCGTAGATAAATCCTTAACTCGACCCTTAACAACATTTTTTACTCCCTTGATTGACCCCTTAACATTACCTCGAACACGCGCATCAAACGCTGTTAGCTGGCTAGCCCGCATAGAATATTTTTCTTCCCGGCGAGCTTTTTTCTCACTACTATATTTGCTCAACACGCCTGACGCATATCTATACCCAGTCACCGCCGCGACTCCGCCCATCCCAATCGCCGCACCCTTATTAACGGCCGCCATCCCCTTCCCGGCCATACTTCCGGCGGCGCCGCCAATTTCTTGAGCGATTTTTAAACCGCCAATCAACATGCCAATCGAAATAATAAACTTAACCATTAAATCAGAGGTACCAAAACCCTGGGCAGTTGTATTGCTAGTACTACCGCCGATTGCCCCTTTATTGGGGTCAATATCGGTCATCCCCAAAACACCTGCCCCTGATTTACCGGGTGTAATTGTCACAAAAGATAACCAAATAAAAAAACATAAAACTGGACCGACGATTACATTTTTCGTAAATTCGCTCCACCACTGCGAAGAATATTTTTGGCCACCAGGAAAAGCCGCCAAGAGATAGGCGGCCGGAGACAAGACAATATAAACCCAAAGCATAATCATGCGCATGATTAACATGGCAATCATGGTGGTTATGACAATGACTGAAATAATTACATAAATTACTGCTAAAAAATAAGCTGCCACTACTTCCCACTCGCTAATGGTATTTTGGTTGTTTTGCATACTCTGCCATTCGGTAATGCCCAACATGCTGGTTAAATTACCGCCGCCGATGTCTTTAAAAGCGTTAACAAAGGTAAGCATGACGACTTGCCCGAAATCAATAATCAAACCGCAAATAGTTTTGGAGAAATTTATTAAAATCGCCATCATCACTAATTTCGGCAACCATTTTTTATAATTATAGTTTTCAATATGTAAAATCGTGGCGAAGGAGATCACCAAAAGAATAACGACAAAGAACATATTGCATAAATCTCGGACAATTACCCAGCCATTAGCCACCGCATCTGATCTAATAAAATTATTATATTGGGCAATATAAATCAAAACCTGCATTAATAAAATCAAAATCTTGCCCATTGCCCAAACAATCGCCGCCGCCAACCAACCCAGAACTTCGGTTACCCACGTGGCGTAAGAAAAATGAGCCAACAAAAAACTGCCGAGTATTATTACCAGCAAAAGCGAAGCCTGCTTTTTACTAATTTTTAATTTCCCGATAATTTTTCGGATCATTTAATAAAAATTATAGCTTGAATATATTATTCTAAACAAATTAACCACTCCATAAATCTAATAAATTAACTGCCCCACAGAAAAGAACCGAGATAAGAAAGAATCGCCTTAAGAGCCGCCAAGGGATTAGTCACGACATTAACAATCAAAGAAATTATAAACAAAATTGAAACTATCAGTAATAAACAACCGAAATCTAAACCAACCAAGAGACAACCTTCTGTCCAGCTTTTAGATTTACCTAATTTATCAGATAAATTGTCGAGCGCGGCATTATCTCCCGGCAACCACTCCGAACCCAAGGGACCAAATTGTTTTTGCCAACCGATCGTTCTTAAAAAAACATGAATATTAGGCCAAAGCAAAGAAGTCAAACAGCTAGGGGCCAAACTCAGCCAAGCTTGTCGCAACAAATTGTTCGTGTTTTCTCTCGTCGGACTAAAGGTTTTGGCGAAAAAGTCAGACGCTTTCTTGGTT
>JAPLVX010000081.1:7910-8883 GCA_026396945.1 Candidatus Falkowiibacteriota bacterium | reverse complement strand
CCTGCTTCGCAGCCGCTAAATCATTGACCCCTTCCCTTTGGTTACCATCCGGCCCGGTCGGAGCCTGACTTCCCTGATTTCTTTGGGCCGCTCTTAAAGCGCCGGCGCTATCATTGGAATTCGAACCAGAATCTGAATCAGAACCAGAATCTGAATCAGACTCCGGGTTAGAATCTGAATCAGCGGATTCATTGCCGCCTCCCTGGTTTAAAAGTTGTTCATCAAGAGCCATAAACCATTAAAATAATTAAGCTAAATATACTTTAATTATACAATACTCCTAATTATTTTAATAGGTTTTTCTTAACTTTATTTTACTATAAACAGGGGAAAAAGGCAAAACGAAAAGAGGCGAATCGGCCTCTTTTAAAACAAGCCTAAAATAAAAAACCAGCTAGTTTGATAAACTGGCTGGTTTTAAAACAGGAATACTTTTATAACGTTGGTAATCCACTTCTGAAATTCACTAATTAGGCGGCGCATAATTTGATATTGAGTCAGCCACGGAGTTAAATGGATCGGTGCTGTTGTTGTTGCAAAATCCGTTCGTTCGCACGGAACACGAACCATAAGATCCCCAATTATCATAAGCCCTAATAAAAATCTGGAAAGGATTACCGCTGGTCGGTAAAGAATTATAATAATGATAAAATACATGTGGGCTTGCCCCTGAGGCGCGGTTATCAACGCCAGGCACTAGCTGGGTCGAGCCATCGCCCCAACTAATCATTATGGTTCGCAAGGGTTGTTGCTCCTTATCAACGTTGATGTTTAATTCTAAAGAGTAAATGCCGGTTTTATTAATCTGGTTAGGGCCGAAATCGCCGTTGGTATTAGCGGGATTTATAATAATACCATTAGACTTTAAATGAGTATCAGTAATTGTTGGGTAGACTACACAGAAACTAGCGGGCGAAGAATCTAGAATAATCTCCCTAGTATTACCAATACAATTAGGAATGGTGTCAAAATA
>JAPLVX010000081.1:0-7828 GCA_026396945.1 Candidatus Falkowiibacteriota bacterium | reverse complement strand
TCGCTGGCATAGGAACCATTATTAAAGCTAAAACCATTGTAGAATTTCAAAAATAAAGTTTTTAGAATTTGTTGATAATTTGAGCCGTTACCAACGCTACTAAGTGATTTCAGATAATCAGCCGGGTTAGAACCAGGCCATAAAGCCAAGCATTTTCCATAGCCACCATTAGCGCAGGCATTACTGTTCTTGAAATACCCATCCAGGCTATCGCTATAAAAACAGAAAACATTAGGGTCAAGACTGCAGTAACCGACATTTTTACAACCGGAATAATTATGGCTAGGATCCCCGGTGCAACCAAAGGGCCGACCAGCAAAAATTGTTTCATTATTATTCTTGGAATCCGGACTGCGGAACTTTATCGGCTGGCTAGCTGATAAATTAAAATCGCTCGGCCAAACCGCGGCGCCGAAGGGCAGGTCTTCACGTTGACGACCATACTTAGCCATAATGCTATATGGATTATTGCTAAAATCCAAGAAATAAGCCGGGGTGCTGGTCGGATACTTGGAATTAAGACTAATGCGATCAGCCCAGGTTTTATTCTGTCCATCTTCGTCGACAGTTTGAATAAATTTGTTACAAGTGAAATTAAAGGTATTATTTTCATTGGCGCCGTTATCTTTAGAGGATATATATTTCAAACTACCTTCAGTATCACCCGGATTTATAGTATAAATCATGGCTGGCGGGTCATTATTTTCGGCTTCATTAAAGCCGCCGAGAGTGGCGCTATTATTCCCTGTACCCACTCGTTTGGAAGATTGAAAGCCGTCATAAGGATACCAGCCTTCGGCGCTACTGGTAAAATACTTTAGGGACAAACTATTATCTATCCAAAGAAGGATCGATTTATTGCCAGTATTGCTTAATAATTTGGTGGTAGTATCTCCAAAGGTATATGGAGTGCCGCTAGTAGCTAGAGGGGCACAGATCATGGTCCGATTAGGAGTGTCGGCTGTATCGCAATATTCATATAAATAATAATTATAACTACCACAATTAGCATCTTTGACCAACCAAGCACCTACCTCCTTCTGTTCACACTGAGCAAAGTCGGCCGGATGCGCGTTGGCATAATCGACTTGATTCTGCCAGCCGAACCAACACTTGGAATGGCCCGCGCCGACGCCGCTGTCGCAAGAGGCGTCAGTGATGATTCTCACCGCCGTCCTTTTTTCTACCACCTGAAAACCTCCGTTCAATTCCACGCAATAATTAAGCGGGAATTTACCTTTATAGCCCAGGATATTACTAAAAGATTTAAAAGAATTTATATTGTCGGTCGGATACCACATCAGGCAGACATTCTTATTATTCTGATCATGCTCTAAGCAATAACCTTCCAGACCATCTTTTATTACATTATCATTATTACTAAAACAGGTTAGACTATCGCTCGCTGGGTAAAGACGACATTCCTTGGCCACATAATCTTTATTGCTATCACCAGTATTATTAATCTGCAAAACCGGCTCAATATTGATATCATCAAAGTAAACCGCCTTATTGCCCGAATTAATATCAGCAACTATTGTTAACAAAATGACTTAGCCTCCTTAGTATTAACCAAATAATTTATATAATAATCTTGATTTTTCAAAACCGTAATATAGCTTTTATTGGACAGCGGCGAAATTATATAATTAGCCGGTACTTTCAAATAACCTTTACCATGAGCCGGGTAATCGACCGGGGATTTGTCTGGCTCAATCATAATTAAATCTTCATTTATATTCTTATCAAATCTACAAGCGGAACCGTCTGGTTTGGTACAAGCCAGAGCTACATTCCGACTTTCAAAATCATAATGAGCGTCAGTTTGCGGACCGACTTCTTTCATATTCGGTAGATAATAACTATCCAACAAAGAATAACCAGTTGTATTTTTGTCATTACCTAAATTGAAGTTATGGGCCGTGGTTGAAGTTGCAACTGGTTTAACAAAACTGGCGCATTCTTGTTTGTCATCCAGGCGGTCACATTGGCCAACTGAATAACAAGTTTTTCCTTTAGTCTGCGGATCAATCGAATAAGAGGTGCAATCTAACCAGCCACCGCAGACTCGATCCGGCCGAACTTTAATCAATTGATTGGCGTTACAATTATCCAAGGTTGTGGTGACGCTTGAACAAGAGCCGCCTTGAATGCAGACATTGGCGTTAGTACTAGTTGCGCTACAGTTGGCTGGTGAATTTCTATCAAAACTAACCGTCGCATTCCAAGCCCCGCCTAGATTAGCCGGGCCGGCGGCGCCATTTTGACTTCTCTCATTAAATAGAACGCAACCGTTATCAAAGTTAACGATGCCGTTACAGCTTTTCTTATCAACTTCAGCTTGTTTCTGATAGCTAATGACCGCTTCTTTGAGTTCAAAGTTACGGATTTTAGTTCCATCATTATAACCGCCTACCACCAAACAAGTATTATTGATCGGCGAGAGAATGAAATAAGGATTATTGGCTAAAGCGTTAAAACTCTTGGCCGGATCACCAAACTTATTATTACTACCTAGAAGACGAAAATTATTAAGGCATTTAAATTGCAGGGCTTGATTATTGTTGTCGTCAGAAAATTGAAATTTATATAATTTACCGGCTAAAATGGAGACTACTTGTTCATTAGCTATCAGCGCTGGGCCGTCAAAAGATCCGTTTTTCCAACCATCGCCCCGCGTACCATCGCTATTTAGATCTTCAAAGCTAGGGTTAAAGATTAGATTGCTGGCGAAACGACTGATCGGATCAATATATTCGGTACAACCAGAAGCAATTGGTTCGCATGAACCCGCCGCCCCGTCAGGCGTCGGGATTTGATTATTAACGCCCCCGTAACCGATCGTCTTTAGGTAAGATACCGGGCAGTCATAATCATTATTATCAACTAAACATTTATGGCCATTAGAGCAGTCGCCATCGCTTAGGCAAATAGAACCGGCGGCCTCATTAAAATTAATAACATTCTTAATTTGTCCATCATCGTTTAAGTCGCAACGATTCACCGGCGCCCTAAACCATTTTTTAATACCATTACCAAAATTGCTGTTACGATAAACACAGGTGTTCAGACCCGGATCTTTAAAATAATTATAAGCGCCACTCGTGTCCTGCCACTGCGAGCAACCAACGCTCGCTTCTTGGCATAAAGATTTGTCATAAGTATCCGGATTATTCTTTTTATAAATATCGGAAAAATACCAATTACTGCCCTGTTTTTGCGCTTGGCCTAAACGGGCGCAACCTTGGTCGGCGCTATTACATTGTTTACTCTGGTCAAAGACCGCATATACTACGCTATCTTGAGCGACTTTAACGCAATCCGCTTCATTGCTATCACAAACGCCGTTAGCATTCGCGTCATTGAAAATTTTACTATTATAGGGTCCGTAATTTTGGGTATTAATCATCATCTCGCAACCGACCGCCGAATCCTGACAGAGATGACTAAATTGATGCAAGTTATTTTGGACTTTATTCCGATCGGCGTAGGCGGAACAACCTAAATTATAATCAGCCCCCTGATATTTATCGAGCATATCGTAATAACAAATATCCGGGATAACGCTGGACTGAGAAATCAGATAATATTTATCACTTATTTCCTGCAAAATAATGTTGTCAAGTTTGAAAACATGGTTAGCGGAAAACTCTAAAGTTTCGGTCGCGCTAACTTCATGATTTAAGACATTAAGGTTCACTTGATAAATATGCCACTCATTATCACCTTTTAATTGGAGGCTAGGATTAGTGGTACCGAAGAGTCCGCCCGTCTCGTCGCTGGCGACACCATTATTGAAGGCTATATTGAGATCCGTGTCTGCCTGGGCTTTAGCGATAAATTTAATAACATAAGCGCCCTGACTCTGAACGGAATTACCTAAATCAATTTTCATGGCGCCAGGATTATTTGTGCCTGGATCGAATTTCAAAGAATGGCCATCTTTATTATTAGAATCAGCGCTCAAAGAGGTGGTGGCCGAACCCAAACCTAGCCAGGTAGTAACCCCGTTCTCAAAATCATAAGATTTAATTAAACGTAAATTATTGCCGCGATTACCATTGAATTCTCGGCAACCATTGTCTTTAGCGGCGCAGCTAGTCCCTTCACTCGGGATTGCTTTATAGGTACAAGCTTGTTGATTATTATCCCAGGTTCCGCCATTTAAACAGACGTAGCAAGTGCTATTGCTCGTGTCCCAAAAATGTTGGTCGCTACTTGTATCGCAAGCGGCGAGGGTCGTAAGCTTCGAGTCAATATTTTTCGCCGACATTCGATAAGTCTTACAATCGTCCGAACAAGTCACAGTTCTAGAAATTAAGTGATAAGAAACATCTCCGGCTTTATTGTAAAATTGGCGACAATCCGGATTATACGCCGGGTCGCTCGGCAAGGCATTAAAAATAGCGGCGTCACATAGAGCATTATCGCTCTCAACCACATAGGGATTGCTGTCAGCCGGGTTGGTGCTAGAATCAACTTTCAAACTTAAGGCCTGTAATTGATAACCGCTTTCGTTACCGTTATTCCAAACGTAAAAATCACCGCAAACACTAGTATCCGGTTTAATGCATTGCTTTAAGAAAGAATAATATTCTTTTTGTTCGCCCCCTTTGGCCGTTTCATCTAAATTAGTAAATTCACTGCAGCCCGCACTCGCCGCCGAACAGGTTTGCGCGGTTTTAGGAATTAGATTTTCCGCGAGCGGCGAATTAAAATAAGTTCTCTTGGAAACATAAGTGTCGTAGCCTAAACATTCCTGCGGACAATAATCAGTCGGGGCGACTTGCGCCGGCACAGCAAAATTATCTAAGGACGAATAAAGTTCACAACCGGCTTCATTTTTATTACATTTGCGGGCAAAGCTGGAACAAATACTCGGCGCGCCGGGTTTCAAGGTATAGTCGCTGACCCCTGAGCCGGAATTAGTATAGCAAGCCGCTTCTAAATAAGGCGGCAGAATCTTTTCATAAACATGATAAGCGCCATATAATTTCCAGCCGGTATCATAATCACTTAATTCAAATTTAAGGTTTTTAACATAGAACTCGACGTTACCACTACTGGCTGAACCCTTAAGCGCAAACTCCGGATCGTTAATACCGTCGGCGGCAGTTTTAGTAAAGCTTAAATGCTGCCAAGAATCTTTAGTATTGGCGGTGGCAAAATTACTAGGCGGATTAGTCAGATTACCAATCCATAAGTCAACCTTATCGCCGCTAACTAAATAAACATCGGCACTTAAAGTATAGGATTGATCGGGCAAGAAAGCGAAATTAGTCGGGAGCAGTGAATGATTATTCGCTGGATTGGAATAAACTCCGATATCACCCCCGGGGATACTTAATTTCAAAGCCTTATTGCTGACGCTACCGCCCAGATTAGCAATATCAATGATTTCCGCTGAACAAATACTACTAGTTTCCGATCTAAAATACCAATCGTTCAAAGAGGCTCCGGGATTGCTGCCTGAATTAACGCAGCCAGTCGAAGCCAAATCACCGAGGGCATCATTATCAAAACTCGCATTCATTATTAAATTAGAGCCCCAGCTCGGTTTAACTCTTAACAAGCCGGTGCAAGCTTCTTCGTCAGCCGAACAAGTGCCGGCATTATTGTTTAAATATATTTTTTTAGTCGCGTCCCAAGCTACTTGGCTGCTGGTGGCGCTATAAACGCCAGTCCAGGAATAGGCTTGGCAACCGGCATTATCAGCGCCGCAATTCCCGTAATCAAGGGTATTTTTTAAGTAGGAAACTGAAGTGCCATTGGTCTTAGTAAAAGTTTGGCAAGTATTACTGACCGGATCGCAACTATCATTACCAAAAGTCCAGGTTCTTTTCTCGGAATTGCAATAACCATAGGCGTCGCAAGTGCCATCGGCTTTTTCTTTAATACAAGTTTGTTCGTCCGCACAATAATCTTCGACTCGACTAACGTTCAGAGAACTCGGGGTCGCGGGCACCCCGCCTTGGGCCGGTTGACCGGGAATAATTTGCGTCGATTGAATTTGGTTGCCAATTCCTTGTTTGCGGCAATAGCCCAAGGGCGACTTTAGCACCCAATTAGGGTCGATTAAACCCTCGCACCAAGCCTGATTCCGGACATCAAATTCATTGCCAAATTCATTATAACTATCATTGGGATCAAAACAAGAAACTAAATCCATGAGGGTCACTTTCTTATTCAACTTCTCGCTTTTATTGGCGGCCTCTTCCCAGCCAATTGGTAGAATTCGATATTTTCTTAAAATATTAATATTTCTGACATTATAACTATTAGCATCCTGGGAGTTAGAGGAAATCAGCCAGTCCTTATTTAGAAAACCCTCTTTAAGAGCTTCGGCGACCGTTTTCTTCTCGGTAATCGCTTGTAAGAAACGCTCGTCAATTACACATTCGGTCGGGCCGGGATTCTTCGCATCAACGCAAGCGCTTAAAGACGCTAAAATATTGTAATCGGCCTGAGTCGTAAAGCTTGGTCTTATCAAACTAGCCGCGGCCTCTTGAACATTGCCTTCGCCATAATTAACCGGGGCGCAACTCGGATCAGTCACTGGGTCGCAACTATTAGTGCAGGCATAGTCGGTGGGGTGGAGAGCGCAGTAACAAGCGTGTTCATCGGGATGGAGAGCGCAGTATTCAGGGGGGGGAGGGGGAGCACTCTCGCTCTTCTTTTTGACTTTATCGCCGAGTGATGACATTAATTTATTAAAGGAAGTTAGAGCCGCTTGATTGATAAAAATATTAGCCGCATCAATAAAAGCGTCGCCGGTATACTTACCAAAATTATCAACATACATTTGGCCCGAAGCCTCAGTATCTAATCTGGATTTATTAGGAATACTGATTAAATTACCGGCGATATTTCTTTTATCAGTATAACCCTGACCAATTGATGCCTGTAAAGTTTCATTGGCTTTTTTCTCTTGTTCTTTACTTAGTAAATCGCTCTTTAAAGTCATGTAAATTCCTAAATCATTAGACACCGGGTTAAAAATCGAGGAAAATTGCGTTAAATAACCAGGTCTTTCGTAGTCCGCATATTGGTCATATGCGGTCTGCCAATTTTTGACCATCTGCGTCGCCGTACAATTAGGCGCCGCCGGCTTAGAAACTTGGGCTAAGCCCAAAGCGATTCGAAGTTTAACGTCAATCGAAGACGGTTGACAGGTAGCAATCGGATTTTTGCTTAAAGTCTTTTTCTGTTCATTAATCGGCCCCATAGTGGCTGTGTAGGATTTTCGGCAATTAGACTGACAGGCAACCGCCGCCGGGCTATTTGTATCAGTAACAGTAATTCGTTCACACATAGTCCCTGTACAATTAGGATCTTTGTTTTGCCAGCTTGCCCCGCAAGTCGCTAAACAGCCTTGTTGGGTATTATAAGCAGTTGTTTCTTGCTTACCAATTTCCTGCATCTTTATATCGTTTTCCTGACTAAAATCATTGGCAAAACTTTCTATAAAACCACCAGCCGCTTCGTCCGCTACATCGCCGAAATAAGTCCCCCAATCTTTGGCCTGGAATAATGGCTGCTGTCCCCAATCACCCGATCCTAGGGCAGTCGCATAATCATAAGCGACTTTATTCAAGGCTCTTCTTAAAGTTACTTGGAAGGCCTTAGAGGCGGCTTTTAACAAAATCTTCCATATCTTATCCTTAACGACAGTCTTCACTTCCGCTGCCGCTTGTTTAGCGGATTGAGCAAGGATGGCGGCTAAAACCGCGGGGTCCGTTACTGCCATCTGCGCTCTGGCTGTTTCTATTTTAGAAAACAAAATCGAACCTAACAAAAAAACCACTAACAAAGTGGCTACTGTTTTTTT
>JAPLVX010000088.1 GCA_026396945.1 Candidatus Falkowiibacteriota bacterium | reverse complement strand
CAGGCCTCGGGTACAGGAGAAAAAAAAGACGATGTGGTCGAAGGCGAGGTAGAAGAGAAAAAATAATTTTATATATTCATAGCTCGCCCCTCTTATTCGGAGGGGCCTGTTATTGAGTGGATAAATACTCGGTTATATTAACTAAACTGGTCACCACCAAGTATAGATATGGAGATTAAAACAGAAAAGATATTTATAAAAAATCGAAAGAATCAGAAAGTCTGCGTTCTCGTCGAAAAGCCAGAAAAGTCTGTAGGGTTAGCTTTTGTTACGCATGGACGGGGCGGCTTTAAGGAACAATCCTATGTAAGAACGATTGCCAGTAGTCTTTTAAACAACAATTATATCATTATCAGTTTTGAAACTACTAATAGCTTAGGTGAAAGCGAAAGCAGCTTTAGCGATGCGACCCTAACAAACTACTATGAAGATTTAGAAGATGTTATTGATTGGTCAAAATCGCAGACTTATTATCAAGAACCTTTTGTTTTGTGTGGTCATAGCATAGGTAGTATGTCCATAATTTTATATGCGGAGCACTATCCGCAAGCGATAAAAGCTTTGGCGCCAATATCGACAGGGGTTTCTGGCCGCTTATCTTATGAAGCTTTTCCTCCCGAAACGATTGCTGAGTCTTCCATAGGCTCTAGTAGCAGAATTACTAAAAAATTAAAATGGTCGCACATGGAAGATTTATTGAAATACGACTTGTTAGAGGGGGCAGACAAATTAGTTATGCCCGTTCTCTTGGCGGTCGGTGAGTTTGATAAGACCCATCCACTTTCCAACCAAGAGAAACTTTTTAAGGCCTTGCCTGGATCGAAGGAACTACGCATTATCAAAGGCGCAGCACATACTTTCAAGAAACCTGAACATCTCGAGGAGGTTTATTCCCTTATGGACAAGTGGCTCAAATCTTTAACCTAATTATTTTTTGACTGTTGAATAAACGTAATAATAAACATGAAAATCAAAACAGATAAATTATTTATAAAAAATCGGAAAAATCAGAATGTTTGTGTTTTGGTGGAGATCCCCGCCAAACCGGCCGGTCTCGCCTTTGTGATGCACGGACTCGGTGGCTTTAAGGAAAAAAGTACGACCGCCACGCAGGCGCGCGCTCTTCTTGATAATAATTATATAACTGTTCGTTTTGATACTACCAATACCTTGGGCGAAAGCGATGGTGATTTTAGTGAAGCGACGACGACTAATTATTATGAAGATCTAGAAGATGTAATTGATTGGGCCGCTAAACAAGATTGGTATCAAGAGCCATTTATTCTCTGCGGTCATAGTTTGGGCGGAATCTGCGTCGCTTTATACGCGGAGAAATTTCCGGAAAAGATTAAAGCCCTTGCTTCCTTAGCAACCACGATTTCCGGTAAATTATTATTTGCCAGCCGCGATCCAAAAGATTTGGCCGAGTGGAAAAAGGCGGGCTCCAAAATTTATGTTAGTCGCGCCAAGCCCGGGGTTGTTAAAAATTTTAAATGGGATTTCATGGAGGATATTTTAAAATATGATATTTTAGAACGAGCGGATAAGCTAACTATGCCGGTTCTACTAATTGTCGGGGAGCTTGATCGTTCTGAAACTTTAGCTAATCAACAATTATTACTGGCTCATTTGCCAGGCGAGGCTAAAGAACTGCACGTGATTAAAGATGCCCCGCATACTTGGCGGGAGCCGAAACACCTCGAGGAATCATATAATATTATTAGTCAGTGGTTGAAATCTATAAGATAAAATTCAAAAAGTGTTCAAAATAGTTAAAACGTATTCAGAAATAACTTTATAAAAAAAGATCAAACTAATTTATGTCCAAAGACTATTACAATATATTGGGGGTTAATAAAAATGCCTCGCCTGATGAAATCAAAACCGCTTTTCGCAAGAAAGCGCACGAACATCATCCAGATAAAGGTGGTAATGCCGAAAAATTTAAGGAGTTTAACGAAGCTTATCAAGTTTTAGGCAACCCAGAAAAAAGAAAACAATATGATCAATTTGGTTCGGCTTTTCAAAATGGCCAGGCCGGTGGGGCTGGTGGCTTTGGCGGTTTCTCCGGTTTTGAGGGTTTTAGCCAGGGTGGAATGAATTTTGATATGGAGGATTTAGGTGATATGTTCGGCGGTTTTGGCGATATTTTTGGTTTTGGCTCTGGTCGACGTTCAAGTCGAGAACAAGCCCGCGGCCGCGACTTGGAAATGGCTCTTAGTTTAGATTTTATGGAAGCCGCCTTTGGGACGGAGAAAGAAGTTAATTTTCCGAAAATTGTCACTTGCAATAAATGCCGTGGTAACGGCGCGGAGCCGGGTGCTAAAGTTGAAACCTGCCCGGTCTGTCACGGTAGCGGTCGGGTCAATAAGATCCAACGAACCATTTTGGGCAATATTCAAACTCAAACCGTCTGTGCGCAATGCGAGGGCGAAGGCAAGATTCCCAGTCAAAAATGCTCTAAATGCAAAGGTAGCGGTCAGGTTAAAGATGATTTTAAAATTAAAGTTAAGATTCCGGCCGGCATTAATAGTGGCGAATCAATTCGTTTAAGCGGGCAAGGCGAAGCCGGAGCCAAAGGGGCACCGGCCGGTGATTTATATTTAAGGATAAAAGTTAGCCCTCATAAAAAATTTAACCGAGATGGCTATGATATTAACACCGAAGAAATAATTAATTTCGTTCAAGCCTCCTTGGGAGATAAAATTACCATTCAAACCATTGATGGTCTCTTAACCTTAAAAATTCCCGAAGGCACACAGTCGGGCACAGTTTTTAAATTGAAAGAAAAGGGCATAACGAAACTCCATGGTCGTGGCCAGGGTGATCAGTATGTAAAAATCATTGTTAAAACGCCAGGCAACCT
>JAPLVX010000108.1 GCA_026396945.1 Candidatus Falkowiibacteriota bacterium | reverse complement strand
TAATCTTAGAGTCTTTTGGTTTGGTTATGTCATTTTTTATTTTCATACCGCTGGCTATAAAATTATTATCAGATATAGCTAGTTCCGGTTTAATGCAATTTTTATCTCTGTTATTCAGTGATTTCGGCTTAATTATATCTAATATCGGTGATTACGCATTAAGCTTGCTGGAAGTTGCTCCGACTTTAAGCTTATCTCTGACCTTAGCTACTTTATTATTTTTGGTGTTTGATTTGGCCAAGCTGTTTGATTCTTATAGTGATTTTAAAAAAATGGAAATATAATATATTTGATTAAATTATATCTAAATTATATGAATTTCAAAGAGATTATAAAACCGGCTCATTTCAATAAACTGCTGATAGTCTTATCGGTTATAGTAGTTTTGGTTTTTGTTTTTACCGCGGGGATTTTTATCGGCCATGAGAAGGCGAGATTTTCTCAAGCTTGGGGGGAGCATTATTATCGCAATATCATCGGGCCAGGCCGGCCGGGCTGGTTTGGCATGATGGATTTTGGCCGGCCGGATTTTAACGCTCATAGCGGGTTAGGTCAAATTATTAAAATTGACGGCAATAATATAGTCATTAAAGATCAGGCTAATTTGGAAAAAATTATTCTAGTAACTGATAAGACGGCGATTGTTAAAGACAACCAAAATATTAAAATAACTGATCTTAAAATTGATGACAACATAATTATCATCGGCCGGCCCAACAATCAAGGCCAGATTGAGCCTAGATTGATTAGGGTTTTACCGGCCGGATCCATGGTTCAGCCCGATTAATAAAAGCTTAATATTTCACTGGTTGTTTTGGCATTAATAATAACCATCGGTTATTACTTTTATAATAAATATAACAGCGGCCCTGCCACTGTAAGTTATGTCACCGCGCCGGTTACGAAAGGGACTATAATAACCTCAGTTTCTTCAAGCGGCCAAATCTCCGCCTCCAACCAAGTTGATATTACGCCAAAAGTTTCCGGCGATATTATGAATATCGCGGTAACCGGCGGCCAAGAGGTAAAAGCCGGCCAGCTAATCGCGCAAATTGACGCTACCAATGCTTACAAAGCGGTTAGAGACGCGCAAACTAATTTGCAAACCGCGCAATTGGCTTTAGATAAATTAAAGCAGGCGGCCGACTCCGATACTATTTCGCAAACAAAAAATTCGGTCGCGAGCGCCCAAGTTAGTTTGGATAAACTGAAATTATCCCAGCCGATTGATTACCAAAATGCCTTAAATGATCTGCAAACTGCTCAAAATAACTTAACCACAGCTTATAGCAATGCTTTTACCTCCATTTCCAACAGTTTTTTAAATTTACCTAACGTTATTACAGCTTTAAATGATATTTTAACCAGTGATCAGATAAGCAGAAGCGACAGTTCTTTGGGCATAGGGCAGATCAATACCAATGTTTTATATAATACCACCTATGTTACCGACCAATTTAATATTAAGTCGTACGAGATATTGGCGGAGAATGATTACTCGGCCGCCCGCCAGGCTTATGATACAAATTACAGTGATTTTAAGAATGCCAGCGTCTATTCGGATCAAGCCAGAATAGATAATTTACTGGCCGAAACTTTAGAGACGTCTAAAGNNNGTCTAAAGCCATGGCTCAAGCAATAAAAAGCGAAAATAATTATTTAGCCGTTTGGACTGACGCCAGAACTTTAAGAAATTTGTCGATTTTTGCCCAAGTCGCGACATATAAAACTAATTTGTCAACTTATAGCGGTCAAGTTAACTCAAACATATCCAGTTTGTCATCAGCCGGTTCCGCCATTCAAAGCGACATTGAAGCGGTAACGACGGCAAATAATAATATAAAAACTTTAAAACAGAATCAGCCATTGGATTTAGCCGCCGCCGTGAATAATCTAAATGAAAAACAAGCCGCTTTGGTTAAATTAATTGCCGGCGCTGATCCGCTGGATATAAGATCACAGGAGTTATCGGTTGAGCAAAAACGTAACTCCCTGTACGACGCGCAAACCGCTTTGGCCGATTACACGATTAAAGCGCCTTTCGACGGCATCATTGCCGCTGTCAGCGTTAAGGTTGGGGATACGGCCGGCAGCGCGAGTATAGCCACAATTGTTACTAAGCAACAAATCGCTGAAATTTCTTTGAATGAACTTGACGCCGCAAAAATTAAGGTCGACCAAAAAGTAACTTCAACCTTTGACGCGATCGACGGTTTGGAAATAACCGGTAAAGTCGCTGATATTGATACGATCGGCGTCGTCAGCC
>JAPLVX010000058.1 GCA_026396945.1 Candidatus Falkowiibacteriota bacterium | reverse complement strand
GACCAAACGATAAACAATCGCCCGACCTAAGGTTAAAGATAAAAAATAATTAATACTGGCGCCGATAACTGAACCGATTACGCCAGCAATAACAATTAAAAAAATATTCAAATTTCCTTGGGCCGCCAAATAAGCCACCGGCGGAATAACTAGTTCCGAGGGCAAGGGCAAAAATGAACTTTCAATTGCCATTAAAATGATTATCCCTAAATAGCCGATCGAACCAAAAACAGCCAGCGCCCAAGTTAAAAAGCTTTGCCACATACAAATTCCTTTGTTAAATTAATATGCTATAATAATAACATGGAAAAAATAATAAAAACAATCTTCATGGGCACGCCGGAATTCGCGGTCAAGCCTTTACTGAGCCTACTCGCCGACCCGGATTTCCGAATTGAGGCGGTTTTCACGAACCCGGATGAACCAGTCGGCCGTAAACAGGCCCTAAGCTCCTCACCGATAAAAAAAGTTGCCCTTGATAATAAGCGACCGCTTTACCAACCGGCGAAAATAAAAGAGGCAGTTGATATAATTAAGGGAATCGCGCCCGACTTAATTGTGGTCGTTGCCTATGGCCATCTTATTCCGCAAAGTATTTTAGACATTCCTAAATACGGCTGTATTAACGTCCATGGTTCCCTCCTCCCTAAATATCGCGGGGCGGCTTGTTTGCAAGCGCCAATCTTAAATGGCGATAAAACCAGCGGCGTAACGATTATTAAAATGGAGGCCGGATTGGACACGGGGCCAATTTTGAAACAGGCTAAAGTTGACTTAGATTTTACAGAAAATATTATTACTTTGGGTGATAAACTAAGCGCTCTTAGCGCTAAAATTTTGGCCCCGACAATAAAAAACTATATAGCCGGTGATCTGAAGGAACAGCCACAAAACGAAGCCGACGCGACCGATGTCAAAATGATTAAAAAAACCGATGGCCAAATTGATTTCACTAAATCAGCACAAAAAATAGAAAGAATGGCGCGCGCTTTTTATGTTTGGCCGGGAATCTTCTTTAATTTTTCCCTGACTGAAAAACAAAATAAAAAAATAAAAATTTTAGAGCTTGAACCAAAAATTTTAGCCGGTAAATTCGCCGAACCCGGTCAATTTTTTAAATATAATAATCAACTTGGTCTTCAATGTGGACAAGACGTTTTAATTATATTAAGCTTACAAATTGAAGGAAAAAGTGCCAGTAGCGGCCAAGAATTTATAAATGGTTACCGGGCTTTAATCAAATAATAATTATGCCGACGTCTTAGGATTTAACTTTTAAAATTTAACTTGAT
The DNA here is from genome assembly GCA_026396945.1 of Candidatus Falkowiibacteriota bacterium. GTDB lineage: Bacteria > Patescibacteriota > Patescibacteriia > Patescibacteriales > UBA12465 > JAPLVX01. The sequence goes on along the minus strand of JAPLVX010000058.1, from coordinate 5,430 downwards.
AAATGGTCCCTTCGTCTAACGGTTAGGACGCCAGGTTCTCATCCTGGTAATAGGAGTTCGATTCTCCTAGGGACTACAAAAAACCCTTGTCAAAAAAAAGTATTTTTGTTATTATCAAAATAATTAAAATATTGCGCTGATTTCAGCCTTTTTTATTTTAATCAGAGCGCCCATAGCTCAGTTGGTAGAGCAGCTCCCTTTTAAGGAGATGGTCGTAGGTTCGAATCCTACTGGGCGTACTTTTTAAACCTATTATTATCATATTACCTAAAGCCATCTTAGCTCAGCTGGTAGAGCAGCTGTCTTGTAAACAGCAGGTCGTCGGTTCGAACCCGACAGATGGCTCCAGATAACAAAACCACTTTCGGCTAAGCCGGAAGTGGTTTTGTTTAAAATTTAAACACAAAAATCCTTCTACCCGGCCTCCCTATTCCCCTATTTGGCAAAACATGTTAAAATTACTAGGTATAGAAATATATAAGAACTAAATAATAAAAAATTATATGGACAAAATAACCAGAGATTTCGTTTCCCAAGAAAAAAGAAAATTCAAATTTAGCTTGGGCGGGATCTTGGCCTCTTCCTTGTCTGGATTTATTGCCGGAATTGTCATTACTCTAATCGTTGTTTACACCTTGTGCGATGTGACTTTAAAATAAATAAATTATTTTAAGAATAAAAAATCCGCTTAATTAATCGGGTTTTTTATTGAAAAAATGGTGGAAATCCTGAGCAAATCCTGTGCCTTGAAAAATGGCAATAATTAGGCTAAGATATTAAGATTAAAAGCTAAAATAATATAAAATGGCCTCAACTGAAAACTCAATTGCCAAAATACCGCCTCAAAGCTTAGAAGCAGAAGAATCACTGTTAAGCTGTCTTTTGATTGATAAAGACGCCATTATTAAGGTAGTGGATAATGTCATGCCTCAAGATTTCTATAAAGATGTTCATAAAATAATTTACGAAACAATCCGGGAATTATATNNATAACAATCAAGAGCCAATTGATATCATCACTCTGGCCAATCGCCTGTAAGAAAGAAAAAATTTAGCGACCATCGGTGGCCGGACTTACTTGGCTTATCTCTCTAATCTAGTGGCCACCTCAGCCAACGCCAGCCATTACGCTAATATTATCCAGAGAAAGGCAACTCTGCGGCGCTTGCAACGAGCGGCTAGCGAAATCATGGCGATGAGTTATGAGGAAGAACGAGAGATTGACGAAATTTTAGATGAAACGGAAAAAAAGATCTTCAGCGTTTCCCGCAAATATCTTAAAAATGCTTTTTTGCCGATTGATAATTTATTAACCGCCGCCTTTGATCGCATTGATGAACTCCATAAAAAAAGCGGCAAACTCCGCGGCCTAACCACCGGCTTTCCCGATTTAGATAATCTACTCGCCGGTTTGCAAAAATCAGATTTAATTATTTTGGCGGCTCGGCCTTCAGTTGGAAAAACTTCTTTAGCCCTTGATATTGCCCGGCAAGCGGCTATCAAAAATAAAGAGGGGGTGGGAATCTTCTCTTTAGAAATGAGTAAAGAGCAATTAGTCGATCGCATTTTATGCGCTCAGGCGAATGTTAGCTTGTGGAAAATGCGAACCGGTAATTTATCAGAAAAAGACGATGACAACGATTTTGCTAAAATCGGTGAAGCCATGGGGAAGCTCGCCGAAGCGCCGATTTACATTGACGACTCTGGCACTTTATCAATTATGGAAATTAGAGCCAAAGCGCGACGTTTGCAAATGGAAAAAGGCTTGGGCTTAATCGTTATTGATTACTTACAATTAATGGAGGGCCGGGGTAAATACGGCGACAACCGCGTTCAGGAAATCGCCGAAATCAGCCGCGGCTTAAAATCGATCGCTCGCGAACTTAATATTCCGATTCTCGCCTTGGCTCAATTATCACGCGCTGTTGAAGCCACTCATCCGGCCATTCCTAAACTATCTCATTTAAGGGACTCGGGCTCGATTGAACAAGACGCGGATGTTGTGATGTTTATCTATCGTAAAGCGGCTGATCGCGGCTATAATCCCCAAGACCTACCGACGGATGAAAGATATCGCGCCGAAATTCATGTGGCTAAACATCGTAACGGCCCAACCGGCATGATCAATTTATTTTTCGATGAAAATACGGTTAGTTTTAAAAATTTACATAAAGCGACTGGCCCGGAAGGCCCGGTCCAATTCTAAAAAATATGTTCAGCAAATTAAAACAATTCAAAGATTTAAGGAGCCAAGCCAAGACTATGCAAAACGCCTTAGCGGGGGAAAGCATTATAGTTGAAAAAAATGGTATAAAGATTTCTTTAAACGGTAATTTAGAAATTATAAGTATCACTCTAAACGAAAATTTAAATAAAAATTCTCAAGAAGAAAGTCTTAAGGATTGTTTAAACGACGCGATTAAAAAAGCGCAACGTCTAATGGCTAAAAAAATGCAGGAGATGGGCGGCCTGCCGGGTTTAATGTAAACAATTTAAATTCGACGAAATTATTAAAATGAAATTAATATCATAAAATGAATTATCCAAAATCCATCCAAAATTTGGTTGATTTTTTTAAAGAACTGCCCAGCGTCGGACCAAAAACGGCTGAACGTTATGTTTTTTATTTACTTAAAAAACCAGAGAATCAATTAAAGCTTTGGGCCTCTTACCTTAATGATTTAAAAGCTAACACGCTCGTCTGCCAGAGCTGTCTGGCCATTTCCGAAACTAACCCTTGTTCGATTTGCCAAGATGACAAACGGCAAAAAAATATTTTATGTTTAGTGGAAAGTACTCAAGATATGGCGGCGCTTGAAGCGACTCGCCAATACACGGGGAAATATTTTGTTTTAGGCGGATTAATAAATACGATTGAAAACATCGGTCCGAACGACATTAATATCGCCCCGCTTTTAAAAAAAATAAAAAACGAGGGTATCCAGGAACTAATTTTAGCTCTTAATTTTACGCTTGAAGGTGAAACCACCTGTTTATATTTGAATAAAATTCTTAAAGATTATAAGATGAAGATAAGTCGACTCGCCAAAGGCTTGCCCGCTGGTTCAAATTTAGAATACGCCGATGAAATGACCTTGTCCATGGCTTTAAAAAATAGAAATTTACTTTAAATTAATAGGGATCTGTTTCAATAAGAATTAACTTTAATGCTTTAATAAGAATTAACTTTGAATTGTTCTTTAAACCACGTTCTAAAATCAGAAAGGAAAAATACCATGATTTTTACCATACTTTGTTTGCTCATGGGAATCATGTTTTTAATTGGGATATTTTCACCCCGAACCAAAAAATTAGCCACCGAAATAAAAAGCTTTATTTTAAATAAAATTACCCAATTATTTAAATTACTGTCTCCAAGCAGTCGGCGAATAATTGTAAGCTTAATCATCGGAAGTTTGCTAATGATCTGGTATTTGAAACAAAGATTCCTGGGATAAAAAAGCCGACCCTTAAGATAGAGCCGGTTTTTTTCATAATAATGATTCGTAAGAACGATTTGAAAAGTTAGGAAGACAATTAATTAAAGACTACTTTTTTTGTTTCGGAGAAACCGGAATTATTATAAATTTTTAAATAATAAATTCCTGGTGCCCCGGGTCTAACCACGCATAATTGCTCAGAGAAATTCCCCGATTGGATCAGATTGCCACCCATATTATACAATTGGTAAAAATACACTTGGCCAGAAGGCGGATTTTCCTGAAAACAACCAGGGGATGTCTGTTGGAATTTACTAGTATCAGTAGTCGAGGTGGTCGCGAGGGGGTCGCAGATTTGAACTAAGACTTTATTAACAGCCACGGTATCAACGGCGCCATAACTAGAAAGCCAAGGATAGGTCTTATTGCAAGGGCAATCTTCTCCGACTTCAGTCAAAGTTTTCTCCCCATTCCAATAATCTTTAATCGCGAAATAACAATTCATACGAGTTAAGCAATTACCATAACCTTCCTCAAAATCATCAGCGCATTTTTCCGCCTCAGGGTAGACAACAATAGCTAAATAATAAAGCTCATTTTCCGTTAGTCCGGCTGAATTTAAAATTCTTTCTTTTTCGGAATAATTGTTAGCGGCTTTAATATCCTTTAGAATTTCACCTACATGCCAACAGGGGCACCAATTAAAACCGACCGTTCTGTTTCTCATGATTCTTTCCTCTAAATATTGATCGCATTGATCACTATGAACAACCGAACAAAGATAGAGTAACTTACAAGCCGGACCACTAACTGTATCCAGGGCCTTAGCGGCTGACAACTGTTCATTCAAAGTTGGCTGCAAATAAGCGACCTGTTTGCAAGAAACAAACATAGAGGCGACTGTCATTACCATGACTATCAAGCCTAAAATTCTGCTATTTTTATACATTTTAAGGAACTTTTATTTGCTGTTTGAAATAAATTAATTACTATTATAACTATCAATTTAAACATATAAAGATAAAAATGTCAATACTAATACAAAAAAACTCAAAAATGACAAAAAACTACCCAACAAAGGTAGTTTTCTAATAAATATTTTTGTTTTATATTAGGCAATTTTAAGAATCTTTACGGCCGTAAATAACTGACGATGGCCTAGGGTTCTCTTGTATCTGATTTTATTCTTATATTTAACGACAGTTACTTTTTTACCTTTGGCAGTAGTTATAACTTCGCCCTCAACTTTCTCACCCAGAGACGGTTGACCCAAATTTAAATCTTCGCCGTCAGCGATTAAAAGAGTTTCAAATTTAACTTTTTTACCAACCTCTTCGGGCAACTTTTCTATCTTTATAGTTTCTCCTTCTTTTACCTTATATTGCTTACCACCGGTCTTAATTATTGCTATTTTTGACATAATATTTTAGTCTTTATAGACTGTGTAATTTTTATAAAAAAATCAGTCCTTATCTGATTTACTGAAATTATAGCAAATATTTGAAAAATGTCAATAAATGAAGTATATTAAAGAGGGATATGGGCTGGTTTAATTAAAATAAGCAAAATAATATCAATAATATGCCAAAATTCATTATTAATGGCGGCCAAACTTTAAAGGGAGAAATAACAGTTGAGGGGGCTAAGAATAACGCCCAGATTATGCTACCGGTGGCACTTTTATCGGATGGAACGATAACCATCACCAATTTACCGAATATCGACGGGGTAGATAAGTCTTTGGAATTACTCAAAGATCTAGGCGCCGAAATAGAATTAGAAGCTAAGGGCGTTAAAATTAATACCAAAAACGTAAAAAAAATTGAATTAGATTATAAACTAGCCGACAAATTTCGGACTTCAGTTATGTTTGTCGGACCCTTGCTCGCTCGATATGGTGAAGTTAAATTCCCTCACCCGGGCGGTTGCGTTATTGGCGCGGCCGGCCGACCAATTGATTTATTTTTAGAAACCTTTGCCAAGATGGGGG